>NZ_JAMPJZ010000040.1:0-55505 GCF_039961835.1 Trichocoleus sp. ST-U1 | reverse complement strand
GGGCTGGGTAGCGTTGGGGATTGCCTGTGGGGGGTTGGCGATTGCCTGGGGGGGCGGGGGAATTTGGGCACGAGCCACCACCATTGTCGGTGCCATCGGGGGTTTGGTGGGCGGCTGAGTGGGAGAAAGATCGGGTGCTGGGGCAGGCGAGTGGGCAGATGAAAGGCTCTGTAGCACGGCGCTGGCAGATTGATAGCGATCGCCCGGTCGTCGTGAAAGCATTTTATCCAACACCGCCCCCAGAGCGGGGCTAAGGTTCACGTCCCGCCGCCAGTTCCACAAAAGCGTTCCATCGTCGATTAGCTCTTGCGGCTGTTTACCCGTGAGCAACACTAACATCGTTGCCGCCAAAGCATATAAATCGCTATGGGGAAACACAATTCCCCGTTGCATCTGTTCATCGGGGGCGTATCCGGGCTTACCTAACCGAGTATGGATGGTCGCCGTTTCCATCCCTGGTGTCTCGCTAAACTCCGATTCTACGGTGGCTGCGACTTCCTTGACGCCACCGAAGTCAATCAAGACGGGCAGCTGGTCAGAAGCTCGCAAAATCATGTTATCTGGAGCAATATCGCGGTGAATGACCCCCATCGAATGGATATATTCTAGAACTGGTAAAATTTGCAGCAGGATCTGCCGTACCTCTGGCTCGCTAAACCGTGCTCCTTGATGTTTCCGACTTTCGAGAAGCGCGCGATAAGTTTGACCTTCCACATAGTCTTGGACTAAAAAGAGACGTCCGTTCCCTCGCTGGTTTACCCGAAATAACTCTCGAAAGTTGGGAATTTGCGGGTGTTTCAGCTTGTAAAGGACACCCGCTTCCCGTTCAAATAGTTCGGAAGCTTTTTGCAAAGCGTAAGTGCCTTGCACCTTGGGAGCAAATTCCTTTAAAACACAGGCTTCGTTGAAGCGGTTGAGGTCTTCAGACAAATAAGTGCGTCCAAAGCCACCGTGCCCCAATTCGCGCACAATTCGATAGCGATCGCCCAGCGTCATCCCCGGCAAAACAGTATTACTCACCACAGCAGGTAGCGGTTCGCCACAATGCTGGCAAAAGCGACCATCAATGGGATTCTCGTGTCCTTTGGTGCAATAGAGGGGCATGATTAACCTGGGGCAATTCTGTGGAAGATCCAGTAACGGTATAACAAATTGACCGAGATTCTACCAAGTAATGCGATTGATGAAAGCGATTGAAAGCGATCGCCTTCCCTACGTTAGCCTGATCTTAAATACAAAACTGAGAGGGAGGACAATGCTAGAAGAACAACGTCAACGGGTACTCACCGCTTTTCAATCGTTCCTGGGTACTCCCCTCCAGTGGCGGCTGCAACAGTATCGCAGCACCTCCCCAGAAGCCGCTACGATGCAATTATTCCACGAGGTTTCTGCGAGTGTCCCCGCCTACCAAGCTTTTGTGAAGGAACAAGGTATCGATCCGGATTCGATACAAACTTTTGAAGATTTCCAAAAACTTCCCTTCATTACCAAAGAAAATTACCTGTTGCGTCACTCCCTTGCAGACTTGTGCCGCAATGGACAATTAGAAGCGTGCGATACGATTGCTGTTTCCTCCGGTTCAACGGGAAAGCCGACATTTTGGCCTCGTTTCCTCACGGATGAACTGCAAATCGCGATTCGCTTTGAACAGATATTTCATGATAGTTTTCAGGCTGATACCCGCCGCACCTTGGCTGTCATCTGCTTTACCTTAGGGACTTGGGTTGGGGGAATATACACAGCAAACTGCTGTCGCTATCTCGCCAGTAAAGGATACCCGATTACAGTGATTACTCCTGGCAATAATAAAGAAGAGATATTTCGAGTCGTGCAAGAACTGGGTTCTGCATTTGAGCAAGTCGTGCTGCTGGGATATCCACCATTTTTGAAGGATGTCATTGATAGTGGCATAGCGCGGGGTGTGGAGTGGCAGCAATATCACATCAAAATGGTGTTTGCGGGAGAAGTCTTTAGCGAAGAATGGCGCAATCTTGTCGGAGAAAGAGTCGGTTCTCAAAATCCTTGTTATGACTCTGCTTCGCTTTATGGGACAGCCGATGCAGGCGTCTTGGGCAACGAAACCCCGCTGAGTATCCGCATCCGTCGATTTCTGGCAGAACATCCAGATGCTGCTAAGGCATTATTTGGGGAATCTCGCTTGCCAACGCTGGTACAGTATGACCCACTGAGTCGCTTTTTCGAGGTTCACGAGGGCACATTGCTGTTTTCCGGCGATAACGGGATTCCGCTGATCCGCTATCATATCTCCGATACGGGAGGCTTAATCCCTTACGATGAAATGCTCCAGTTTTTAGCAGAATGGGACTTCGATCCAGTCGCGGCGTTGCAAGGTGAAAGTGCCATTCCTCATCCCGAAACCTCCGGTTTAGGGCTACCCGAACTCAATCCGGCGGCGCGGGCTACCCAAAGAGGAATTCCTCCATTACCGTTTGTTTATGTGTTTGGACGGTCTAATTTCACGGTTTCCTATTTCGGCGCAAATATTTACCCGGAAAATGTGACGGTGGGGTTAGAACAACCCAGGATTCGAGAGTGGGTGACGGGTAAGTTTGTCATGCAGGTTCAGGAAGATGCAGATAAAAACCGCTTCCTGTCGGTGGTTGTGGAGTTAGCGCCCCAAGTGGAAGCCAGTGAAAACAAGCAGGAAGCGATCGCATCTTCAATTCTGTCCCAGCTACAACGCCTCAACAGCGAGTTTGCAAACTATGTCCCCCCAACCTACCAAATGCCGCAAGTTACCTTAACTCCCACCGGCGATCCAGAATATTTTCCAATTGGGGTGAAGCATCGCTATACTCGCCAATAATTTCTGCCAATAATTTCTGCCAATAATTTCTATAATTGCGTGCCTAATTCGTGCATTGCCTGAATAATCGGTTTCAAACTTTCTCCTAAAGGGGTCAAAGAATATTCCACTTTTGGGGGAATCTGCGGATAAACCTGACGATGAATAATTCCGTCTTCTTCCATCTCTCTGAGTTGCTGCGTGAGCATCTTTTGAGTGATTCCCTCCAGCCCTCTTTGCAGTTCCCCAAACCGTTTAACGCCTGACCATAGTTCTGCCACAATCAAAAGCTTCCAGCGTCCGCTAATTGCTTTTAAGGTAGTTTCTGCTGGACAAGTCTTCCTTTCAAAATTCTCGCTTTTAGCTTCCATAGTATCTTTTTGGGTACTATCTTACTTTAAAGTGCATACTTTACACTTTATGGTTACATTTTTTAAACTATAAATATACAAAAATAAGACACCCAAGAAAGCCAAGGACAAGCAAAATGAGTGAACCCGTTATTGTTGATACAAAACCTATCCTGCTTGCGCTTGAATCGGGTACTTAAATTTTGGTGTAGTTGCGGTCAATCTCACAATCAACCTTATGGCGATGGTTCCCATCAAAACACGGAATCCCCCCCTGTAAAGTTTGTAATGAAAGACAAAAAACAGGTAGCAGTATGCCAGTGTAAGTACACCAGAAATCCACCGTTTTGTGATGGTTCGCACAGTAAAGTTTAGTATTCTTCATGACAAAAGCGTAGCCTGTCTAAATAAATTTTACTTGCACCAACTGGCAACAGATCCCATTTTTTTAGTCTGCGAAGGGAGACGCAATAAATCGCCTCTCTACAACCAGGATAACTCTAGGCTCTAGCCGCTGGACATTCAAGTTAAATAGGAGATGAAAATGATTGCAATTCGGAAAGCAGAAGAACGCGGACATGCCGATCATGGCTGGCTCAATTCCTATCACTCATTCTCTTTCGCCAACTATTACGATCCCCAGCACATGGGATTTAAAACTCTGCGCGTAATTAACGAAGATAGAGTGCAAGCGAACCAAGGCTTCGGGACACATTCTCATCGAGATATGGAAATTATTTCCTACGTACTAGAAGGTGCTTTGGAGCATAAAGATAGCATGGGAACTAGCTCCATTATTCTTCCGGGTGAAGTGCAAGTTATGAGCGCTGGTACAGGAGTTACGCACAGCGAATATAACCATTCTAAAACTGACTTAGTGCATTTTCTACAAATTTGGATTACGCCAAATCAAAAGGGATTAAAACCTAGATACGAGCAGAAAATGTATTCGGCTGAAGAAAAGCACGGAAATCTCCGTTTAATTGCTTCTCAAGATGGTCGGGATGGTTCGGTTACTATCCACCAAGATGCCAATCTCTACGCAAGTTTGCTCGATGCAGGACAGCAGGTTAATTATCAAATCAACCCTAACCGCCATGCTTGGCTGCAAGTTATCAAAGGCGATATCAGTTTGAATGGTAAGCCACTGGCTGCTGGAGATGGCGCTGCAATCAGTGACGAAAACCAGATAGCCATAGAAGCCAAAAATAGCACGGAATTTCTGTTGTTCGATTTGGCATGACAGCCGAAGGTTTATATACCCTTTAGGCGAAGACGATGATTCCGGTCATGGGTTTTAAGTAGACAGTTCTTTAAGTAAGAAAAATCGAGCGATCGCTTGATTTCTCTTATTTATTTTTTGGTTCTAAGGAATTCGTTTACCTCCAGGTAAAAATGGTATGATTACAGGCAAAAGTATAACTAGCGATGCAGATTACTCAATGTCTCCATGCAGCCATTCTCGTTTCTGACTTGGAACGAGCCGAGCAATTTTATGGGAACGTGTTGGGATTATCGAAGGTGGATAGAGTGCTGAAATTTCCCGGCGCATGGTATCAAGTCGGCGAGTTTCAAATTCACCTGATTGTTGCCAACTCTATACCATCAGATTTAGTCAATTCTGAAAAATTAGGTCGGAATCGGCATTTAGCCTTCTTGGTCGCCAACTTAGACGCTGCTAAGGAGAAGCTTATGGCTCACAACTACCCCCTACAAATGAGCGCTTCTGGTCGCGCTGCGCTGTTTACTCAAGATCCTGATGGCAACATCATTGAGTTAGGTGAATGAGCTGTCAACCATGAATCCTAATCAGGGCACTTTGGGAGCATCCTGCGAATTGCGAAGACCTGTCTGCACGATAGAAGCGTGGGGCTACAGAAACGAAGCCTACCTACACAAGCTAAAATTAAACTCTTCAGGCTGCTCCTGGCAGCTTGGTACATAATTCTGCAATGAAAATCATTGCATATTCCTATACTGACCCGTTGCTTGAAGTTGCACCCGATCCCTTGATGTGGGGTTGGGAAATAGATAGCGTTTATCAAGATTTAGGGGAACGTCAACAACTACGACAGCTGTTAGAAGATTGTAAAGAAGAACCCGCTAATTATTTATTAATCCGACGACTGGCAGAATTGGGAAACTCGGTGGAAGAAGTATGCGATCGCATCCTCGATCTCGAATCCCTCGGCATTCAAATGATTACTACTGAGTCAGTCGCGTATCATCAAACACCCCTGCAACTCCTGCAAGAAATTCAGAATCGGCAGCGCAGCGATCGCATCCGTCAAGGACACGCTCAGCGGCGGCTCAAAGCGTCGCCAGCGCCTGGAAAAGCTCCTTATGGCTACCGACGAGGTAAAGACCGCTATATCCTAGACCGCAGCGCCGCGCCGGTCGTCAAAGATTTTTTTGAACAATTTCTGCTGTATGGTTCTTTACGCGGTGCGGTGCGATATCTAGAAAAGAAATACGCCAAAAAAATTTCCGCTTCTACTGGACAACGCTGGCTAACGAACCCAGTCTATCGGGGTGACACTGCGTATAAAAATGGTGAGATTCTCTCTGATACCCATGCTGCCATCGTATCTAGGGAAGAAGCCGCGCAAATTGACCGCTTGCTGCGCCGTAACCGCCGTTTGCCTCCTCGTACCGCTAGTGCAAATCGTTCTCTAGCGGGATTAGTGGTTTGTGGAGAGTGCCAGTCGCCAATGACGATTACCCGCGTCACCGCTTCCCGCAAACAGGGAGAATATCTTTATCTGCGCCCAACCAAGTGTTTTAAACAGCCCAAATGTCGGGCTATTTCTTATCAGGAAGTATTAGAGCAAACGATTGAGAGAATCTGCCAGGATTTACCCCGCGCAGTAGCGACGGTGAATGTTCCCAATATGGATGGAATTAAGGGCACGATTACCCATGAAATTGCCGCTAAGCAAGATATCTTAGCTCAGTTGCCGACGCTTACAGAGAATGGCATTCTAGATTCAGAAACTGCCCAGTTACGCGCCTACAAGCTACGCACAGAAATCTCTCAATTGCAATCGCGGATGGCGAGTCTGCCGCCAGTAGATTTACAAGCGATCGCGCAGGCTGTATCTATCTCACAATTTTGGCTAGATTTGTCAGAATCAGAGCGACGATTCTACTTTCGAGAATTTATTCGCCAGATTGAAATTAACCGCCTGGATTCATCTTGGGAGATCCAGCTAGTTTTCATCTTTTAGCGATTAACGATAAAGTGTTGCGATCTCAATTCTATTTGAGCTGTGAGCCAGCACTTCAGATACCCCGCTTCTCACAGCAGCCAGTTATCTCGCCTTGCCGAATCGTTAAAGAGTGCGCTCGCTCTTCACAAAGCCGCAACACATACGCTAGCAACACTTACGCGAACAGAGTAAGTCGGCGTTACACTTGCATGGTGGCGATGCTAAATGTGCCGATAGATGACTAAAAAAACTTTCCGTATGACTCTCACTACTGGTATAAATTTTATAATTCGGAACGCAACGAGCGTCTAACCGCTGTAAAACTGAGCCTAAACGCTGCGAGTGTGTCCAACCCTGAGATTGTCCTACAGGGTTAGGACAGGCATGATGAGAGTTTTCCTCGGTCACTTTAAGATAGAAAATCCGGCTTTATTCTATAGAGTTATGCAAACTTCATAAGGACATGGAAACTTACCTTGGGATTTTAGTCAGATGATTGAGTTAGATAAATCGCAGGGAATGAAGTTGGATTGCCGCTAAATACCACGGGCTTTGTTAAATATGGATCGTCAAACTTTTGCGTGGGGTCGTTCAAAAAAGAAGATTAGAGGAGCTGACAGATGGGTGGAAAGGCTGTGGGTCTTAGGGTTATTCCTAGCGGCTATCCTGCTATTTGGAATCAATCTGGGCGTACTGCCTTTACGGGATTGGGATGAGGGAACGGTTGCCCAGGTTGCTCGTGAGATTTGGCAGGCAAAGTTTGATTCTTTGAGATGGCTGTATCCGACGTTGGGAGGTACGGAGTATTTCAATAAACCGCCTTTAATGCATCTGCTGATTGCCGGTGCCTACGCAATCGGCGGTGTAAATGAGTGGACAACGCGCCTACCTGGGGCGCTGCTGAGTGCCGCTTGTGTGCCGCTTTTGTATGGCATTGGACGGGAACTATTCCGGCGACGCCTTCCAGCTCTTTTCTCGGCTTTGATTTACTTAACGCTACTACCCGTTGTGCGTCATGGGCGTCTGGCGATGCTGGATGGGGCAGTGCTGTGCTTTTTCCTGTTGATGATGTGGTGCGTGTTGCGATCGCGTCGAAACTTGCGCTACGCTCTCGGTGCCGGTATTGGGTTTGGGTTGATTTGCCTGACTAAAGGCATGATGGGATTATTACTTTTAAATATTGCCCTGGTATTTTTAGTTTGGGATACTCCCAGACTGTTAACTTCCCTCTATTTCTGGATTGGTTTGCTCTTGGGCAGTGTGCCAGTTGCCGCTTGGTATGGTGCCCAATTTCTCCACTACGGGCAGGCTTTCGTAAACACCGGCATCTTCAGTCAATCCTTGCAGCGGATTTGGGCACCCGTCGAGAATCACGCGGGTCCCCCCTGGTATTATCTGTTGGAAATCTTAAAGTACGGTTGGCCCTGGTTATTCTTGTTGCCTCAAGGATTGCGCCTTGCTTGGGAAAATCGCAATATGAGCTGGGCAAAACTGGTACTGGTGTGGATGAGTGTTTATCTAGTAGCCATTTCGGTGATGGGAACAAAGCTTCCCTGGTATGTACTGCCGATTTACCCAGCAGTGGCTTTATTGGGAGGTGCCCAGCTTGCTGAAATTTGGAATGCGCCGAGTAAGAAATCCTATCCCCGCTCTTGGGTACCGCTTTTGACAGTCATGGGTTTAGCGGCGCTAAGCGGTAGTTTTTATTTTGCTGCGTTTGGCCCCCAACCGAACTGGAATTTGCAACTGGTGTTTGCATCGGCTGCTTTGACTTTATTGATAACGGCAGTTTTGATTTATCAAAAAGACCTGCAATTTATTCCCCTGCTATTTTGGGGTACGTATGTAACGCTACTGCTACTCATGACATCGCCGCACTGGAATTGGGAACTCGCAGAAGCCTATCCGGTTAAACCCGTTGCCGCGATGATTAAGCGCAAAACTCCCATCAATAAGCCAATCTATACATCCTACGATCATGGTCGTCCTTCTCTGAATTTTTATAGCGATCGCCAAGTCATCCCTGCAACGGATGCCGAACTCCAGCAACGTTGGAAAGGTGACGCTCAACCTTATTTTTTACTTGACCAATCCACCTTCAAGCACCTGAATTTAAAGCAGGTGAAAGCGATTAATCAGGCGGAGGGTTGGCTGCTGATTACGAAACCGGCAGCCATTAAACCAGCGAAGAGTCAGAAGCCTCAGATTAAGGATTAGAAATCAGGCATCATAACTTGTCAATCGCCCAACTTTTGGCAAATATCGCAATTCTTGATTGGATGCGGTATGTCACTCCACCCTGCCCCTTCCCTTAAGCCATTACGGCATCTAATATTGTGTCAGCACCAAAGCGGACTGGATCGGTGCAGGGACGCTTTGTTTCTGCCTGTATCTGCTCGATCGCTCGTTGTGCAGTGTCGGCGTCAAGATGGACAGTGTTGAGAGCGATCGCAACCACAGGCACTGGCGCAAATGCACCGGCTGCCGCTGCCACTGTCTCGTAAAGCTGTATGACTTCTGGCAGCGGCGGAATCGGAACGTGGGGATGATTGCGGATGGTTGCTTGTTGCGCTCGATGTACCAGCACCAGATGCGTCGGCTGAGTCCCGCGAATCAGTGGCAGCGTTGCAGTTGAACCGGGATGCAACAGGGAACCTTGCCCCTCAACAAACAGAATCTCATGCTCCTCGCCAAACAGCATCACCATTTGTTCGATAGCACCCGCAGCAAAGTCAACCCGCACGGCATCCAGCGGTATACCATCCCCCGCTATCATTAAACCGGCTTGACCTGTAGCTAGGAACTTGGAACGCAAATCGCGCTGCAATGCGGCTTTATTGAGTTCCAAACAGGTTGACATTTTGCCAATTGCCATATCCGTGCCGACGGCGAGAACCCGTTTGCAAGCGAGCGATCGCGCCTGTCCGCTTCCTATCTTTAATCCTGCGGGTTCCTGACGCACATCCCAAATCCACTGCCCATCTTTCAACAATGTCTGGATCTCCGGATGGGACGCCATTGGAGTATGCAGTCCATTGACGATAGACAACCCCGCTGCTATCCCTTGTTTTACTTCCTGCCACCATTCGGCTGGCAGGGCACCCCCAGGCGGTGCAATCCCAATCGCCAGGATATCGGGTGTATAAGCTAGCGCCTCTTCCACAGAAGCGACAATTGGAACCTCGCGGGGGATACCTGTCAATTCCCGCAATGACTCTCCCGCACACTGGCGATCGATGACTGCCACCACTAGCGCTTCACTGTAGCGCAATAGCGCCAGTCCGGTTTTGCCGTGGATGCCGCGAATCCCTTCATGTAGCAGAATTGCGACTCGATGTTTAGATGTCAAATGCACAGCTTTTTAGAAAATAGGGAACAGAAATTTATCCAGCACTAAGGCGCTGCTTCGCTAATATTCTCCGTCCTTCTGATAACTCCCAATCCGGGTAAATCGTTGGGTAGCAATCGCCCATCTTGTATGGATGCGCCGCTAAAAGGATCGTCGATGAGATTCAGATGACTATCTAAATCTAGATAATCCGCTAGGGGGGAGAGTTGTGCCGCCGCCGTATTTGAAATGGCGCTGTCAGAATAGCAACCGAACATTACCTGCAATCCACAAGCTTTCGCTGTATGTACCATGCGAATTGCTTCCGTTAAGCCGCCACACTTCATTAGTTTGATATTAACGCCATGAACGCGGTCTGCCAGTTGCGGGATATCCTTGCGAGTAAAGCAACTTTCATCTACAAAAATGGGTAGAGGCGATCGCGTGTACAATTCCTTAAACGACGATTCCCCCATTATCCCGACTTCTGCTTCCCGTCCCAGCGGCTGTTCCACATACTTAACGCCCATCTTTGCCAGCCAACTGCACATCATCACAGCGTCTTCCAGATTCCAACCCCCATTGGCATCGACGCTTAGCTGAGCATCCGGTGCTGTCTCCCGAATCGCCATCAGCATCGCTTGATCCGCTTCAATTCCCTCAGAACTACCCAACTTCACCTTCAAAACATTTGCCCCTGTCACCTGCCGCCAGTCGCGCAATCGCTGTAAAGCACCCGATGGGGAATTAATCCCAATCGTCACAGAGATGGGAACAATCCGATCTCGATCCAACCCCCACAGACGCCACAACGGTAATCCTAGCCGCTTTCCCTGCCAATCGTGCAACGCCATATCAATTGCCGCCCACGCCGCAGAAGGGATTTGCGCTGCTTGCAATACTTCCTCAATTTTCTGCTTTTCCCAAGGGCTATATGCCTCCAACAGCGGCGCGATGCCTTGCAATGCCTCCAAGAGAATCTCTGTGGTTTGTCGCGGTTGTCCGACTCCAATGGAAAAAGGCGAAGCTTCCCCCCAGCCTTCAATCCCCTCTGCGATCGCGCGTACCCACACATTCATGGTTTGCGCTGTTGTCCCGCGACTGATGGTTAAAGGAAATCGCTTGTTTACCGTGAAGGTTTCTACGCTAATCTGCATTGTTGTATGCTTTATGATTTTTGAATCTACTTTGGATTAGTTTATGAAAAACCTTAGCAAGTGGAAAATTTTAAATTCTAAAATGGTGATCAATAATCAATGGTGTAAAGTTAGGCAAGATGAAGTCGAATTACCCAACGGGCAAATTGTCGATGATTTTTTTGTAAATATTCGACCTGATATAGCTGTTATTTTACCAATCACTCAGCAAAAAGAAATTGTTTTTGTCCGTCAATACCGTCATGCCGTCGGAGCAATTTTATTAGAACTCCCTGCGGGTGCTTTTCATCCAGAGGAAGAGGATAGTGTTGTAGCCGCCGCCAGAGAATTAGAAGAAGAAACGGGATATGTTGCCGAGCAACTCATTCAATTGGCAACTTTATATGATAATCCGCCAAAAGATACAAATAATATCCATTTGTTTTTAGCTGAAAATGTTCATTTAGCTAGTCAACAAAGGCTAGATATTACCGAAGATATTGAAGTTGTCTTGATTCCTGTTTCAGAAGTTATAGAAACAATTGCCCAGGGGAAAATTTGCGTTTCTGGAACAATTGCTGCTATTTTCTTAGGGTTGAATTTTTTATCTTGTCGAGCTGCTCAGTAAGTTGATACAAATAATCTAAATTTCTAAAAGCTGATAAGGGTAATTTAGCTAAATTTTACTAATATTTTTCTAGTGTCCATTCCCAGCTCAGACAGATTCATGTTTTTATTGATTTAACTTAATTGTATTCTCTAGATTGATAATGAGAACATTCTTGGCAAGGCCCAAAGGGGTTTACTGCACAACGGATATAAGCAGAATGAGCATTAAACTGACAAGTAATATCCCCAATTAAATAACCCACGCCTTCAATGTAATGTTGGTCTAAAGGCATTTGCATTCTTTGCAGTTGCCGAGCTTCTACCCTCCGCATCGCTGCTTGCAAACCCGCCATGTTTCGTGCTTCTATCCTGCGAACGTGCCACACTGAAAGCAGCCCTGGTATTAGACTAACAACAAAAATGAGGAGAATTTCTAACACACGCTTATCCCTTCATCTTATCCTTATACAATTCTACCCGATTCATATAAGTAGGTAGCCGTAAGTATTTGTAAAGTCAGTTTAGCTTGTGCACTACCCATTGAAACTTTGCGAATAATGGGTTTCTGTATTGTTCAAGTTAAGGCTAAATTCGCTTTGCCGTTTAAGCATCTCGATTATAACTTTCCAGACATTCTCTAGGTTGAGTGGTCTGAAACGCCACATTCCTAATTGATGGAAGTTATGAACGTCTATTCTTTAGTCTTCAGTCTGCAAGAAGCGTACCGCTACACTAACCATTCTATTTTTAAGGTTAGCGTGATTTCCCTCTATCTCGAAAGAGAGCCAATGAAGCTTAAACTTATTCAACCAAAGGTATACAAATCTCTAGATCCAAGAGCCTATTCTAGGATCTAGAATGGAACACTGCATTCGGTGTAGTGAGAGAATATCCGTGCTGAACCTCGACTCCTTCTTCCCCCAAGAAATGACGACCGCGCCCGAACATACCCTAGCAGCAAATCGAGATTTGCCGATTTCGGGACAAAGCGCATCTAAGGAAAAAATTCGTCAGATCCAACAACGCGATCGCATTCCGGGAGTCGTCAAGCGGATAGTTTCCTTAGATGCGAATACTTTCTGGGAATACTGGTGGTGTGTTCCAGGGCGCATCTTGCTACCGGAAGATGTAGAACTTTTAAGAAGCGATCGCCTCCGTGTAGAATCGATCCTGTCAAAACTGGTTTGGCTGTTTGGCGGTTACTGCTTTGGAGACGATACTCCCCAGCAGGGAGAGCAAAAACCCGTCTATGATTGGCAGCAAATCATAGAATTTGCCCGACAGCACGGGTTTGAATCTTATGTGCTGGATATCGATTTTCTCCCCAGCGCCATTCAGCTTGATAACCGAAATTCCCAGCTAACTGAAAAGACTTCCTCTACTACTCATGTTGCCGTTGAACCCGCTCATTGGCATATTGAGTTTTTTCGACTGCAACCCGCCGAAGCTGAATTTTTTGAGATTCAGGAAGTAAAAAACCTCTGTAGCTGCCAAATCTGGACTGGCAAGCCGTTCCTCAAAAACCTACAAACTGGCGAAGCCGTGACCCGATACGACTTGTGGGTTTCCTATCCGGGTCATATCACAAATACTCCCTGGATGCAATAGACTCCAATACCAAAACCTGGGTGGAAATGTGGTACTTTGACCGTTCAACTTAACTCTGTCCTGCTATTAACTAATCCAATCCATCGCGTTTAGAGCCAATATTGTCATGAAAAAGCATACTCAAGAAAAAGCCAAGACTTTAGGAGACTGGGCATACCTAGCGATAGAAAAACACTTTCAAAAAACGATTAAGCACGAATCTGACGTTATCAAAGACAAAGATCCAGAAGCGTTACACCAGATGCGCGTGGGAATTCGTCGCCTACGTTCGGCGGTAAAAGGTTTTGCACCCGCGCTGGATCTTCCCAAGTCAGCCCAAGAAAACAAGATTGGCAAAATTGGTCATCGTCTTGGCGGTTTGCGGGATTTAGACGTGCTTCAGGACGCCCTAAAAAATCGTTACCATCCGAATTTACCCTCTAAAGAACAGAAATCTTTAAAAGAGGCGATGAATGCTCTGGATAAACAACGCCAGCACGCGCTAGAACAAGTCCGGGATACCCTGGAGCATCAGCAATACAACAAACTCAAGCAATCGTTGCAAGGGTGGTTGAAGCAGCCGACTTATCAAGAAATTGCTCAGATGCCGGTAGAGCCGGTTCTGCCAGATTTACTGTTGCCAGAGATAAGTCAGTTATTGCTCCATCCAGGTTGGTTGCTAGGAATTGAATTTAAAGCTGGACAGATTGAAGGTAAAGAACTAAAACAATCAGCTGTATCGCGACTTTTAGCAGATGAGGGAGAAGTTCTCCACAGCTTGCGGAAAGAAGCCAAGCGCGTGCGCTACCAAATGGAACTATTTTCTGACTTCTATGGCCCTGCTTATGCAGGTTATCTGCAAGACGTAAAGTCAGTTCAAGAAACTCTGGGGAAAATTCAAGACTGCGTTGTTTTAGTAGATGTGCTGAGTGAGGTCTTGCACTCCAAACTCAAACACCAACTGCCAACACTGACTGAACAGCTAGATCAAACTGTTTACGAAGCGTGGCAAGAGTGGCAACCCCTACAAGAGCGTTACTTAAATTCCCAAACACGACAAGCCTTTCACCTGGCATTGTTGCAGCCGCGCGATGAAAGTGATATTGACAATGAACCGAAAAATGAACACACGAACGAACACAAGAATCAACAAAGTGGCTTAAAAGATGGGACTAGCGGTATCGGTTTTGGCACATAGCTTTAGGGATGCAAAAGGAGCTTTTATTCTGTAAAACGATGGGCTAGCCTGAAAGTTGGAAAAAATATTCTGATTAACGGATGCAAAAGTTCATAAGCCGACTGCGCGTGCGATACCACGAGATGGACTCCTTGGGGCACGTTAACAACGCAGTCTATCAGCATTACCTAGAACATGCAGCAGTCGAACACGATGAACATCTCGGCTTTAACCAGAAAGTTTACCAGGAACTCGGCGGCGGCTTTGTAATGCGGCGGATCGAGATAGACTATTTGCGTTCTGCTGTTGCAGGCGATCGCTTAGAAATTACCACCTGGCTACACCTAATTCAAGGAACCCGTGCCATCCGTCGCTATGAAATCCGCAAACAGGAAGAAGCTCCGCTATTAGTGACAGCAGAGGCGTTGTGGGTGTGGGTGGATCTTGCCGCAATGCGTCCGCGAGCCATCCCTAAGCAGATCCTAGATGCCTTTGGGCAATTGTTTGAGTCTGCGGTATCCGAATAAAAAATCCCTTGCCTAAGGCTAATTAAGTCATTAGTCACCAGTCCATTGTTATGGGTCATGCATTCTTTGTTACTGACCCATGACCTATGACTTGTAACAATCTTTAATTATTTTGACTCCTTGAATATATCTTGCGGCAGAAGGGTGTGCGATCGCCATACCCGTAGAATCTCTCTGGTCTAATCAATTGACCACTGGTTCTATAAATGACCTTGATGGTCAGCGATTCTCGCGTATTGCCAGATTCTACGAAATACAACAACAAGGAGAATTAAATAATGCAGCGCATTTTTTCAGCATTAGGGCAAGCATTTCGCAACAGTATTTTGATTCTGGTTACGGTGAGTTTGCTTAGCCTCTCCAATTTATTCATTTTTGAAAATCAGCCTGCTTATGCAGCGACAAGCTCAAGTGCAAATATTAACCGTACTTCAGACCCTACTGAAGACGCTAGTTTTCGAGAAGAAGCTTACGAAGAAGCCGCAGAACAAGCTCGGAATCCAGATAAGCAGGATGAGATTTACAACGAAAGTGTAAAAGCAAACAAAGGGCCACAGGCAGAGAATGGCTTAGTTGAAGGAGCCAAAGAACTGGTTGAGAAAGTAACAGGTCAAGGCGATAGCAAATAGCTATTTGGGTAATTGATTCGTGAGTCATTAGCCCTTGCTACGGATTAATGACTCATGACAAATGGCGTAATAATTAGGGATTAGACTTAGCGCAATTTGGAACGTCAGCACCAGCTTGTCTCTTTGATAAATTGACTTCCCATCCAGGTAAGTTCCACCAGACAACACGCTTTTGCGGCTGTATCCAAAAGTCTAGATGGTTGATATCGCCGTTTTTAAACACAAGCGTTGGAAATTTTGGATAGTCGCGATCGCTCGTTTCTGAGTAATTGCGTCCGAAATAATTCATGCAAACTCTTAAGCCCTGAGCAACGCCCAATTTTTCAACTCCAGTGCCTTTTAAGGTTGAATCATCGTAGCTAAGCGTTCCACTATATGATTGTCCGGCTAATGACCCTTGAGTCACATTAACCGTGAAGTCATAGGTAACGATAGACGCTTGGGCTTGACTGGTTGCGATCGCAGCAGTACCAAGAGCGACAATAGCGATCGCCACTGAAAATTTGGGGGACAGGTTGAGCATGGCAGTGTTGATTGATGTTTTAGAGGTTAGTTGTGAGTATCACTCATGAGATGCAATAAACAGGACAATTTCAGCGATTCTTGAGTCCTGGTGGATAGGAATGCTTAATGGACAGTTGCCGATGTACAGGGATTTAGATAACTATCAATTGCGTTATTGAACCTAAAAAGAGAATTTCACATTAGATTCCGTTAGAAAATTGCAGAAATTCTTTCTTTTGTACCACGTTTTTTATTGAGAATTTATTTCAATACATGAAATTTTGTTTGACATCGACCTCTAGATTAACCCTTGCACTTGTAATTCAGGAATTAGCATATTCATAATTAGCCGATGATCTTCGTGATCAGCATTCGGATTTACAACAGAGGTCGCATTGTTGCCAAACTTGTTATTTTGCCCTGCCCAAGCTGCAAGTGCCTGATCTTCAGCAGATAATACGTCTGCTGCTCCACCGCTTGTAAAGAGTATAGGTAAATTGGCTCCTCCCGCCAAACTCAATATCTTTTTAAGTTTTGCTTTCGTATCCATGTCGCCTGCTAAAGCTTGACCAATACGTGCCTCTACTTCATTGCTACCCTTCGCTTTTGCTGCTTTGTAGGTGCTTGGCATTGCCCGGTCTAAAATCAAAGCTTTCACGTTTTCGCCCCGACTCTTCATAACTCGCTTCACTAAAGTAGCAGCTACTGGACTACCTAACGAATAGCCATGAACAATGATGTCAGTTGATGGGACATTCAATGTATTTCTCACATAGTCATACATAGCTTCGGCATCTTCATAGAGTCCGGCTTCGCTTGGATCGCCCCCGCCGCCACCGGGTCCATTGACGGTCTTGTAACTGTCTCCAAACCCTCGATAGTTTATAGCTAAAACTTGTGCCCCAGCAGGAACATACTCACGAGCAATCTTTGTCATATAGTCCTCTGCTGAACTCCCACTTCCCGATAAAGTCAGAACTGTTGTGTTTGCTCCACCACCAACAGGTCTGTAGAGTTTTCCTGTAAGAGTATTTCCATTGGTGCTTTGAATCGAAACCGCTTGCGTAGCAATAGCGTTAGGATTTATTAATCCCCCACCCAAGGTATTACGACGAGCGGTCTCGTCCCCAAAAAGCTCATTCCGGGCTACACCAGCTACATCATTTGCTACTGTTTTCGCACGCTGGAGTGTAGGGCTATGATTCACATGAGTAACTAACTTTCCTTCGGGCTGTGGTTGTAACTGGCGCTGAATAGCTCCCCTATTTTGCTGTACAGTTTTTCCCAGTGAAGGTTGCAAGGTTGTTGGAGAATTTAAGCAATTGATTACTTGAGCCGCAACACGATCCGCTTCCTGCTCATACTTATCTCCTGGCTCCCCAATGGTCAACTTTGCCTGTATTGGTGGTTCTGACAACTGTTGCGAAGAGTTCAAGGGCGATCGCTTTCCCCCCAGTTGCACTCCAGGTGTCCCCAGCCGACCCATAGCCTGGATTTGTGGGGCAGCTTGTTCCCCAGGCAAAGTAACCGCAACCTTAGAAAAGTCAAATCCGCTTCGCGATGCCCTTTCCTGGTTCTGCTCCCAGTAATCATTCATTTTCACTTGCAACAGACCTAACTGTTCCTGCTCGACAGGGGTGATGGTGCCACGCTCTTCCTTGAGCTGAAGTCCAAAAGCTTCAAACTTGTTCTGATTAAAAGCTTGATTCGCTAACTCTTCTGGTGTCTGTTGCTCCTTCGGCTTCATCTGTATGGGAGCCGCAAACGGGCGACTTCTCAACTGAATCGTCGGCTGTGGTATGTAAGACTTCTGCTTTTGGAATGAATGCGTTCTCTCAAATCCCATATCAGCCTTTGCCTCTGGTAGTGCGTGTCAAGTGGTATCAGATGCCCTTGATTATCGGTACCGCTGCGATTTCTATATCATAAAACAAGCAACAAAATACTCTAAGTTTAAAAAACTTGATTGTAATTTTTGAGTCAATCCTATAATTATAAGTTCTAAAATTATGTCAGCTAAATGACGGTTTGTAAGACATCTATTTCAACTTGATGGTTCAACTTGATTGAACCTGGCTAAAATCCTTATTTGGCGTGTTCCATAATCTTTTTTCTATATCTGTTGCGATAATTATAAAGATGAGTGACAGGACAAATTTTATTAAAAACTGGCAGAAGTGTTGAAAGATAGCTCAACACTTCTGGGCAATTTGGTATTTTGTGCATTACTACAACGCATCATTACCTGTTTAGGACTACCAAATTAAGTTGTAATATTCAACGCAAAGGTACGCCAAGGACAACGCCAAGGTTTGCAAAGAAATATTAGTCGCCGTCCAAGTTTGAACTCAAAACTTTGTCCTTGGGTTGTTCAGCTTTCTTAGAAGTGCGTTTTTTTTGCTGAGTTTTCGGTTGAGTAACCTTGTCCAGTGGCTTTTCTTCTAGTGGTTTGGGTGGGGGTGCGGTGCCGAAGACAGGCGACCATTCTTCTCGCAGTTTCGCGATCGCTTCTTCCTTCAGTTTCGCTTCTATCTCAATCCAGGGAACGTTGCAGTAGGCACTGGGCATCACGGTGATAAAATCGCTATGATGCGGATCGCCAAAGGATTCCCGCCCGTTAGAGATATGAACTAGCTGCCATTCTGGCACGGGCCAAGTCGTCCGTGCTGCTGCCTTCATCTGGGCGATGCTGGGATGTTCGTAGCTGTCCAGCTTTTCGTGAATAACGTGGTGATGGGCGTCAAAGACCATTGGCACGCCAGCTTCGCGGCAAACAGCGAGAATTTCTGCCGCACTATAGGCGTATTCGTCGTTTTCTAGGGCTAATCTTGAGCGAATTTCATCGGGTAAATCGCGGATGACTTGGATCAGTCGCTCAGCGCGATCGCCCTTACCACCATGTATCTCCATCATCGCCCAAGGCGATCGCGGTTGCCCCAATAAATCCATATTCCGGGCGTGCATTTGCAGAATCTTGATACTGTTCTCAATCACAGAGGGTGTATCTGAACTGAGGACAACGAACTGATCCGGGTGTACGACTAATCGGATACCAAGAACCGTTGCGCGATCGCCTGTTGCTCTTACCTGTTCCGTAAACTCCTCCAGCACCGCCTCACCTAGATCGGTATCGGCAAAAGGAAATATCCCTGAGGGAAGTCGATAAAGCCGGAGATTATTTTCTACGCAGAAATCCAGCGCATTATTTAGGCGTTGCAAATTGTCCGTATACAATTCCCGCAACACTTGCTGCTGTTCCGCTGTTTCTAGTTGCAATAGTCGTTTGCGCGTGAGGGCGCGGTAACGCACTTTGTCAGACGTTGTGATGCACACCAACCCCAATTGGGGTGGTGATTTTGTGGACGTGGAATGCGCGTTTGTCCGGTTAGGCAGATTGCTTATCATCATTGTTTTATCCTTAGTCTTCGTTTGGTTTCAAAAATTTAGCTCGCCAAAGCGGTTTGTTAAAAAAAATCTGACAAATTCAATTAAGGCTCAATCCAGTTTTGTTCGTAAAAAGACGCGAGAATTTTCGCTGCGTAGAGACGCGATGAATTGCGTCTCTACAATCTCGCTGTTTAACGAGCCATGTTATCCGAACTTTGCATTTACACTCGCTAAATTAATTAGAAACCGGCACGCCTTTAAATGGCTGGGTATTGGGAATATAAATGTCTAACGTATTGATTCCCTGCGGAACTTGTAGCCAAACATAGGCATCGGCTGAGGCACCTTGTCCAATGCTGCCAAAATCCACTGAAGGAGTCGCACGTTTAGGAGAAACCGCCTTGTAAGTCTCGTTTGTATTCGGATTGCGGGCAGTTATTGCAGATGGGTTTAAAACATCTATATCTGGATCGGTCGGACTTGCAACCCGTCGAATCCGAAACTGCATATTTACGACATTCCGAGATCCCGTTTCTGGATCGGCAACGCGCCTGACCGAGAGTAATTCTACTTGTGCCTTGCTGTTAAAAGCCGGTTGCACAAACTGCCCTGGTTGAATTTTGGCGTTGGTGTTGGTGGCGTCAGTCGAAGTAGGCACTGGAGAGGCGGCGCTAGTGGGGCTGACGGTGGGAGTGCTGTCTGCATCTGGTGTCGGGCTAGATGTTGGCTCTCCGATAGGCGTCGAACCGCTTTTTAAATTAGCGATCGCGTTGAGTTCCTCCCGCAGTTCAAAAACTTGATAGGCACTGAAGCCACTGCCCATAATCGCCAAAATTGAAAGTACAACTGCAATGCCAGATAAAAAATTGCTCATACCGTTTTGGTAAGGGGTAATGGATCGTGAGTCAGAAGCAACGAACTAAGAAGAAATGACTAAGGACTCATGATTATGGACGAATAAGGACTGACAATTCCCTATTTTCCATGACCCATTACCGATTCCCTCCTATTTAGAAATGGGCACATTCTTAAATGCCTGTACCTCCGGCACGTAGAGGTCAATAGAATTGACGTTTTCTGGCACCCTCAGCCAGACATAGGCATCTGCTGACGCTTGTGGGCGCAGCTGGAACAAAGAAACGGTTCCCGTCGAGCGATTAATCAAGTCAACGGCTTTGTAGGTTTCGCTCGTCTCTGGATTCCGCCCAGTGGTTCCGCCCACAGTAATGATGTCACCCCCAACCACTCGATCCGCTGACAGACGTCGGACGCGCATCTGCACGTTTACCACGTCGCGGTTTCTGGAATCGGGATCTTGAATTCGCTTCACAGACAGCAACTCTACTTGCCCCTTGGTGCCCAAAGCAGGCTGTACAAATTGACCGGGTTGAATGTCAGCGCTAGATGCTGGCGCAGTGGTTGCAGGTGCTTGAGCTTGGGGCGATGGCGCGATGGTGGGTACTGGGGAAGCGGGGGCGGTTCCGCTCACTGGGCTGGTGTTCGCATCCGCAATCGGCACATTTTTAAACGCCTGCGTTTGATCGACATAGATATCGAGGGTGCTAACACCTGCGGGGACTTTTAGCACGACATAGCCTTCTTGCGGTTGCCCCAGGCGCATCTGATATAAAGAAACCGTTCCGGATGAACGCTTTAAGGGATCGAGTGCTTGATAAGTTTCGCTGGTGATCGGATTCCGGGCAGTTGTCCCACCGACATTAATCAGGTCTCCTCCCACCACATCGTCTGCAAGACGATTAATTCGCATATCCACGCTGACTTCATCAGGCGCACCGAGAATTCTGCGGACGGCGATTAATTCTACCTGCCCTTTGTTGCTTAAAGCAGGCTCAACAAATTGACCGGGTTGAATGCCAAGGCTGGGCGCTGGGGCGACTGGGGCGACGGGAGCAGTTGGGGCGACGGTGGGGCTAATGGTTGAGCTGACAGTAGGGCTAGCGGTCGTCACTGGAACTTCTGCGGGAGCGATCGCATTTTCTTGCTGCATTCGCTGATACAGCCACCAACCAGCAGCAACTAAACCCAATGTCGAAAGTGCGCTTAATAGAGCAACCAAAAAATATTTACTTCCGTTGTTCCGACGGGGTGCCTCTGTATGGCGATTGCTTTTCTCAAAATCGCGCTCTTGAAGTGCCATGATTATAAGTACCTATTTTTTTCGGTTGTAAATACAAAAAAATCTATGATTATTCTGTATTTTATTCACTTTTTAAGACTCGATAAGCTCTACCATTAGAAATATTTTTATTGGTAAACTAAATCGTGCTTTTGCACCTATCCAAGGTAGTATTTTTATTGACAAGTCAGTTTTATTTGGAAAAATCTGAATGGTAAGTAGGTTGTCAAAAGAAAGTATCAGCTTATCCCAGCATAAAGAAACCTGTAGTCTCAAAAAAACAAGTTTATCTATTTTTAGCTTTTTCCCGCGCCCCTACTTATTCCTAAAAATTACTAAAATCAGTAAATGCCTGAGTTTCCTGTTGCTCCTAAACACACAATTGCTATCCTGGCAGGAAGCGGCGAGGGCAAATAATCCCGCTGTTTCTCCGAATCCTTCGATAAATTCAAAGCAGGTTTCTCAAGCAGAAAAACCCCAATCCCCTGCGTTGGTTTGTCCTGCCCAACTAGGAAACGCGATTGATGCTGTCACCAACCGTCCGGAATTTTCTCGTACTCGTTGGGGAATTTTAATAGAACCATTATCGACAAATTCAAAATTTCCAGAACGCACCCTCTACAGCCGCGAACCAGACCGTTACTTTATCCCCGCATCGAATACAAAGCTGTTGACAACAGCAGCGGTTTTAAACAAATTAGGTTCTCAGTTTCGGATTCGCACCTCAGTTTATGGCACAAACGGGGGAGAATTGCGCGTTGTCGGACGAGGCGACCCCAGTTTTAGCGATACCCAGATGAGAAGTTTGGCACAACAGCTAAAGCGCCAGGGAATTCGTCAGGTACAGCAGCTAATTGTCGAGGATGATTACTTTCAAGGACAGGCAGTAAATCCCAGTTGGGAATGGGGCGATCTACAGGCACCTTATGCGGCACCCGTTAATAGTTTAATTTTGAATCAAAATGCTACCGTGCTGACCCTATCACCGCGATCGCCTGGGCAACCGCTACAAACCGCTTGGATCGATCCAATTGCGATCGCGCAATGGCGAATTGAAAATAATACGGTGACATCTGAAGCGAAATCAGCCGCAGCGATCGCCGTTAGCGCTGTACTGGGGAAACCCGTATTACAGATTAAAGGTCAGCTGCCTGCGGGTGCCGAACCTGCATCCTTGGGTGTGGCAGTTCTCGACCCCGCCCAGTATTTTTTGCAGCACTTCCGGCGGGCTTTAGTAATTGCGGGGATTCCTATCGCACAGTCGCAGGTGGGATCTGGCAGAGAAAGGGGGGACGAACGGGAATTAGCTGCTGTGGAGTCGCCGCCGTTGGAGACTCTGTTGATGGAGACGAACCAGAACAGCAATAATCTCTACGCAGAAGCTTTATTGCGAACCCTGGGTGCCGCCGGTAAAGGCGAGGAAACCACACATTCAGAGAATTCGGCTGCAATGGGGTTAGCTGCTGTTAAACAAGCTTTAACGGAATTAGGCGTCGATCCCAACAGTTACGTGATGGCTGATGGTTCCGGGTTGTCTCGTCACAACTTAGTGAGTCCAAAAGCACTGGTACAAACGCTAGAAGCGATCGCCCAAACCAAAGAAGCCGCAATTTACCGCGCCTCTCTCCCGGTTGCCGGTGTCAGCGGCACCCTAAAAAGTCGCTTTCAAAATACTCCAGCCCAAGGCATTGTGCAAGCGAAGACAGGAACGATGAGTGGAACGGTTTCCTTATCTGGGTATATGAATCACCCAGAGTATCAAACGATTGTTTTTAGCATTCTCGTCAATCAATCCGACCAATCTGCCCCAACGATACGGCAGGCGATGGACGAAATTGTGCTGCTACTCACTCGCTTGCGTCGCTGTTGAGTGCGATACATCTGTAGGGGCATGGCAATCAAAAAGCCCCGACCAAGCCCAGTTCGCCGGGTCGGATTTGGAGATCCCCCAACCTCCTTAAAAAGGGGGCTATGAGCAATTTCCCTAATTTATCGAGAGTTTTAGTTGGGAAAAACTCGAACGCTATCACCGGCAATCGATAGCTGCACTCGCGTTCCTACCGGCAAGGCGGTATCAGTCATCGTGCGAGCGTGGAGTTCTTTACCAGAGGGAGTTTGGAGGCAATATCGGTACTCGCGCCCTAAAAAGCGCCTGGTTCGGATGACAACCGATGCATCAGGAAATGGCTGTAAGATCAAGTCTTCCTGGCGAATCATGAGTTCGCCGGTGAGGCTAGAAATGGGGTCTTGCCGTCCGTTAAGGGCGACATCAAAACAACCGACTTCTGTTTCCCACAGATGACCTTGGCGTTGGGCAGGAAGGAAGTTGGCTTGGGTGACAAATTCGGCAACAAACCGCGAGGCGGGGTGGGTGTAGATATCTTCCGGAGTGCCCAATTGCTCTAAATGTCCTTGACGCATAACACCCACCCAATCAGAGATGGCAAGTGCTTCTTCCTGGTCGTGGGTGACAAAAATTGCTGAAGTGCCAATTGCCTTGAGAATCTCTCGCACTTCTTCGCGCAACCTCAAACGTACTTGGATATCGAGATTGCTCAGAGGTTCATCGAGGAGAACCAGCTTTGGTCGCGGTGCTAAGGCACGGGCGAGGGCAACCCGTTGCTGCTGACCGCCAGAGAGTTCGTGAGGATAACGCTTTTCTAATCCTTGCAGACCGACAAGCGCGATCGCATCTTCCGTGCGTTCCTTGACCTGCTGTTTACTCAACTGTTGCAACCCAAAAGCAACATTCTCCGCCACACTCAGATGAGGAAACAGGGCATAGTCTTGAAAGACAATTCCCACGTCCCGATGCTCTGGCGGCACCCAACAACGGGAATCAGCAACCGTTCGCCCCGCAATCTCCACGCTTCCGCGGTAAGGTCGTTCAAAACCTGCAATCAGCCGCAACAGTGTAGTTTTACCGCAGCCAGATGGCCCCAGCAATCCTAACAAATCCCCTGGCTGCAAAGTCAACGTTACATCTTCAACAGCCGGAATTGTATTTTGACTAAACTGCTTCGTTACATTCTGTAAGCGTAAAATTGCCGGTGATTGCATAACTCAAAATTTAAAATAGGCGGCTTGATTAAATATCTCTTTGGCACAACAAATAATTTCAGGACTTACACAACTGTCACATGCGATAGCGAAGCGCTGCTGCGAAGCGCAGATTGCATCTCCACAATTAGGCCAAGGACATGGCTAACGATGGACGCCTGAGTTGAGCAACTAATTTTCTCCTGAGAACCTGAATGTCAACCCTACGACAAACATTTGCAATGGTACGGGACCTGTAGTGGTAACAACAAGCTCTGGCAGGAATGCAAAGAAGAATAAAATTCCCTTTGGATTAGTGATACTGGTGACCAATCCAGTCCAGAAAAGTCTTCGGTGAACAGTTGGAGTAACCGTTTTCGATGACTGAACCTGCTGCTTGCTCATCAACATTTGTACTCCTAAGAACAAATATATAGCACCAGCGAAGCGTATTAAATTAAACAGAAGCTCTGATACCTGTAGCAATGCTGATAGCCCCAGCATGGCAAAACCAATTTGTTAGGTTCTTGTAGGAAGTCGTCTTCGGTTGCTAAAGCTGAAACATCAACATTTCTTATTTTCAATCCTTGCTTCAAAGTTGCTATGACGCAAATTGCTGAACAGTCTCCAAATAAATTAGTTCTCCGCCAGAATTACGTGTCCTTCGGTCGTGTGTTCCGAGAAATTCTCGTGACCGGGATAGGAGTTGGATTCCTTCTCTGGACCGGACCTGCAAAATTGAACTGCCAACGGATAGAACTGACGCAGGTTACGTGTCAGTTAAGCAAACCGGGCTGGTTGGGGTTGGGGGTGTGGCAGAACACACCCATTCGTAATTTGCAGGCTGTGGAGTTGACAACAAATGTAGATGATGGGGTATTTTACCAAGTTCTGTTACAAACCAGTGAAGGTGAAGTTCCTTTAAGGGAATATAAAACTTCTGGGTTGGATAATACGCAGGAGAGTGTTGATCGCATCAACACCTTCCTAAAAGACCCTACAGCAAATCGCTTAAGCATTGCACAGGTGGACTGGTTGCAGTGGTCTGGGTTACTCCCTTGTATGTTCTTCCTTGTGGGAATCAACGCGCTGTATGTCAGTCTTTTGAGTATCCGCTCTAAATTAATCGAGTCTTATTGCATTGACCAAACCCAGAATCGACTGACTTACCAATATGGGAGTCTGTGGAGACAACGCCAGGAACATTATGATTTTTCAGATATTCATCGGGTTATTTTAGATGTAGACCCTTGGGCAAAGGTGCGGCTCTTCGTCGAAATGCGATCGGGCGAGTTACTGTGTCTGTGTGGGCAGGCTCACCCATCTGTAAAGTCTCCCTGGGAGGGAGCAGAGTGGCAACAAGTGCAGCCAATAGCAGATGAGGTCAGTCGTAGAGTTTACTGTCCCTGGCAATTGGCACTTGGATTTGGGCAAACCTGGATTGACAAATATGTGGCTCCAAACCCATACGCAAAAGTGACCGCACAGTGGTTGAAAGCGAACGTGCAATCATCTAAAGTTTGGGTCTTCGATCGGTCAGGTCACTGTATCATTTCCCAGGACAGTAATACGGTCAAGACCTACACGCTGAGGGATTTTGTTGATGTTCAGGTTCAGCTGACTCCTAGTAGAAGACTAGTTCCAAAAGAAGATGGTGATGGTGACAAATTCTACGATGTCAACTATCAGATCGTTTTGGTGTTGACTTCCAAGAGACAGGTTGCAATTCAGTACTATTCCAGTCGCGAGTACAACTGGGAACCCGAAAGTGGCAAGCAGGCAACCGCACAAGTCCGGGCAGAAGAGACGGCTCAACGTATCCGCCAGTATGTCCGCAAAGATTAGCACAGCGATCGCCATCATCCATCAGGAAGGATCGCGTGCATGAGGAGAAACGCCTTGCCATACGGGGCATAGCGTAGTTTTTCTGAGCGATCGCGCTTTCGTGGTGTTCTTATGCGATCTGCGCTTCGCAGCAGCGCTTCGCTATCGCTGTGCCAGTTGCGTAAGTCCTGAATTTGATAAAAACCATATAGATAGAAATCTTAAGTGATTCATGAAACCCGCTTCCTTCTCTTCCTTGGCGTCCTATAGCGCTAATGCTCATCTCTCGCGCATTCGCGCCGCTTCGCGAACGCTAGCGCGTCCTTGGCGGTTCGTCAAAAAAATCTCCTACAAACCATTTCCGCCTACTTATAACTCCTCACACGCTCTTGAGATAACAGTAATAAAGTCGAGCCAATCGAAACTAATAACATAAATAGAGAGCCAGTTGCTGCCTCAGCAAACTCAACATTTTCCGTCGCTTTCCAAATCTTTACAGCCAGGGTTTCAAAGCCAATCGGTGCTAATAGCAAAGTAGCCGGTAATTCTTTAATTGCCGTCAGAAACACCAACATAGCTCCAGCAATAACACCTGGGCGCACCAGCGGAAGCGTAACTTCTCTGAGAGTTTGCCACGAACTTCTACCCAAACTCCGCGCCGATTCTTCCAGCTGCGGATTCACCTGTAAAAGCGAACCCCGCACGGTTCCCACCGACTGAGGTAGAAACAAGACAAGATAGGCAAACACCAACATCGGCAAAGTTTGATACAACTGTGGCAAGTAGTTCGCCCCAAAAAATACCAGCGACAGCGCCACCACAATTCCAGGCAAGCCAAAGCCAATGTAAGAACAGCGTTCAATTATTGAAGTAATTCGCCCAGGAAACCGCACCGCTAAAATTGCCACAGGTAAGGCAAAAAGAGTGGCGACACCCGCTGTAATTCCAGACGCCAAAATGGAATTGAGTGCAGCCGGTACCAGATTCGGCAGGCTGTAGCCATTATGGAGTCCGCGAATCAGCCAGAACACGGTAATGCCAATAGGAAGCACTAAAGCGATCGCTGTCACGACCGCACAAAAAGCCACCGCAGGCCACTTCCAACGCCCCAGCAGCAAGACTTTAGGGGGGCGCTGGGAGGTGGAGCCGCGACTATAGTATGCTGCACGCGATCGCGCTCGGTACTCTAACCACAAAATCAACAACACCAGTCCCACCAATACCAACGCCAAAGCCGCCGCTGAATTGCGGTTAAAACTTGCCTTGTACTGCAAAAAAATCGCTCGCGTAAAGGCATCAAACCGCATTAACGACGGCGTCCCAAAGTCCCGCAGCGAGTACAACGCCACCAATAAACCCCCAGCCACCAATGACGGGCGCAACTGGGGCAAGATAACGCGAAAGAAAGTAGCTTGACCGCTTTGACCTAAACTCCGGGCGGCTTCCTCCAGGGTGGGATCAATTCCTTGCAATCCAGAACGGACGCTCAACAGCAAATAAGGATAAGTAAATAAGGTGAGTGCCAAAATCACCCCAGGCCAACCGTAGATGGAAGGTAATTCCTGTACCCCCAAAGGTTCTAGCAACAACTGCAACAAGCTACCCCGTGGTCCAAAGGTGGCAATCAGCGTAAAACTTCCTACATAGCTAGGAACTGCCAAGGGTAAGGTCGTGACAATTAGCCAAAATCGGCGTCCCGGTAAATCGGTTCGCACGGTTAAAAATGCCAGTGGTACGGCAATCAATGCCGAACACAGGGTCACGATTGCCGCCATCGCCGCACTGTTGAACAAAATGGTGAGAGTTCGCGCACGGGAAACTAATTCCCAGAGCGCTTCCCCACCGACACCAGCCGTCCGGATGACCAAATAAGTCAGAGGCAGAGCGATCGCGATCGCTACTGCCGCTGCTGTTAAAGTCAGAAATAAAGGGGGTCGAGCTGCTTTCTCCAATCAGTTAATCGATATGAGGATTAACAACCAGCAATTCAACAAAAGTGCGGAAATAACATCACTTTTGAAGGCTAGTAATGGGTAATAAGAGTTATCAGTACTTATTCCCCATTCCCACAAACGACTTAAATTACCTGTGTCTCCTGCAAAAGCTTCAACGTTGCATCCAAGTCGTTCAGATTGCTTAAGTCAATGGCAGTCGCTTGGCTGGGAATTCCGTTGAGTGCTTTTAAATTCCCCGCCGGAGCGATTCCCGAAGCTAGTGGATACTCATAAGTCTTGGTGGCAAAGTATTTCTGAGCATCCTGAGCCAACATGAAGTCCACAAACTTCTGAGCAATATTGGGATGTTTTGCACCCTCCAAAATTGCCACGCCTGCCACGTTGACTAAGGAACCCACATCATTGGTAAAGTGATGATCCACGGGAGCTTGGGGATTTTCTTGCTTGAACTTTTCCAAGTAATAGTGATTGACAAATCCGACCGCAATTTCCCCACGGGATAGCGCTTCTACAATTGCCGCATTTTTGGGGTAAGTTTTGGGATTGTTGGCTTTAATGCCTTCTAGCCATTGCTTAGCTTTCTCATCCCCTTGCGAGACGCGCAAAGCGGTGACAAAGGACTGGAAGGAGCCATTCGTAGGTGCCCAACCAATTTTTCCTTTCCACTTTGGATCGGTAAAGCCAGTGATAGATTCTGGTAAATCTGCTGCCTTAACTAACTTGGTGTTGTAGTCTACTGTCCGCACTCGACCCGTAATTCCAACCCACTTCCCATCCGGTGAGCGGTAGCGGCTTTCTACCCGATCGAGCAGTGAAGTTGGCAACTGCGATGCCCTACCTGCCTTTTGCATTGCTCCGAGTGCCCCGGCATCTTGAGCAAAGAAAACGTCAGCCGGACTATTTTTACCTTCTTCCAGAATGGCTGCTGCTAACTCAGCGGTGTCGCCATAGCGGACTTGTACTTTCGCCCCAGTTTCCTTTTCAAACTGTTTAATCAGGTCGCCAACCAGTTTCTCGTCCCGTCCTGAGTAGACCACCAGTTCTTTTTCCAATGGGCCGGTGGCGGCAACTGGGCTGGCAGATGGACTGGCGGCATTCGTACTGGCAGGGCTGCTGGTTGGGGAGGTTGCATTGGGAGTCGTGGCACTCTGGTTGTCAGAGCAGGCGATCGCTAACCCACCGCTCGCAGTTGCCAGTCCCATTAAAAACACAAACTTTCGACGCTTCACCAGGTTACTCCTCAATAAAATCTTATATTGACAATGTTTTTTAACTAGGTAGCTAAGAACCGTTTGTTAAGTTACCACAAACAAATTCTCAACCCACTACCTGTACAAAGGGTTGCTTTTCTTTGAAGCCATCTTCTATAGCCTGTGTTATCAACTTTTAGTAACGTAATTGACAACCTTTGAATATAGCTGCAAAAAGAGTTATTGTCAATTATTATCATTAAGCTACAAAAATAGCGCTGTAGATGCATTGGGTTCCCAGGATCGGGAGCATCCCGATGAGAGCAAATTTCCCAGAGGCGGGAATCCGGCGAGACAAACGAAGTCCATCTAGCACTGCGAGAGCCACCTCGCGCTTCACAGCCTCAATTGAGCCTGCTAACCAAGGCTTCGAGCAACTAGGCCGGGATGGCACTAACACAAAGAGTTTGCAAATAAATTTCCGGATTAAAGCTAAAGTAAGCTTTAACTTACTGGTCAGCCTTTAAACCCGTTTAAACGGGTTTAAGCTATTAGCCCAAACTTTAGTTTAGGGCTGAAATCAGCGGCATTCAACTAAGCTGATGCTTTCTCAAATCGCTGGTTTACTGCATTCCAATTAACGACGTTCCACCAAGCATCTAAATAATCAGCACGCTTATTTTGGTATTTCAAATAGTAAGCGTGTTCCCAGACATCATTGCCCATAATCGGATACATTCCTTCCATCAACGGACTATCTTGATTCGCCGTACTCATCACTTGCAACTTACCATCCTTGCCGCGAACCAGCCAAGCCCAGCCGCTGCCAAAACGCTTGCTACCGGCTTCATTAAATTGCTTTTTGAAAGCGTCAAAACTGCCAAAGCTTTGATTAATCGCTTCGGCAATTCTTCCTGTCGGCGCTCCACCAGCATTGGGTGCCATGATTTCCCAGAACATCGTATGATTTACGTGACCGCCGCCGTTATTGCGTACTGTAGTACGAATATCTTCTGGCACGCTATTGATGTCACGAAGCAATTCTTCAGGACTCTTGCCTTTGAGTTGCGAGTATTTATTCACGGCTTCATTCAGGTTTTTGACGTAGGCGGCATGGTGTTTATCATGGTGAAACCGCATCGTCGCCTCATCAATATGGGGTTCCAGAGCATTGTAGGCATAAGGTAAAGGCGGCAGTGTAAAAGTATTTGCCGTTTGCCCCTGCTGTTGTGCTTGCGGTGTCTGCTGCTGTGCTTGCTGGTTTTCACTTTTTGGAGTTGTTTGAGCTGCACAAGCTGCGGGGAAAGCCCCAATGACGGCTGCTCCGGCAGTGCCACCTAGCAGAAACAGGAAATTTCGACGATAAAGAGCCATAATTCAATCAATTTCGGTAGAAAGTTGCGCTTTCATCAAAAATTACACCTGTCTAGCGGTATAAATACCTCTATCTCAAGGAGGTAATTTCGGGATGATGACAGGATTGCGTTAAGCGATCGCTCTGACAAAAAGCAGTAAAATTCTACTCTTACCCTATCCAATACCTATCCAAAATTTTTAAAAATTGGACTGTAAGCCAACTCGTAAAGTTAAACCGGGGTGATAGATTCGATTTGCTTTCTCGTACCTTACATCAGCAAAATTTTCTAAATTCACTGTAATCCCAAAATTCTTAGTAATCGGAATCCGACCGCTCAAATCTAAATTTAAAAAGGACGGGGAAAAATCTTTGTTACTCTCCCCAGGATTATTAAAGAAAGCTCTCCGTGCCCCGCCGTGGTAACTTGCATATAGATTCAATTGCCATCCTCCACTCGCATAACCAACCCCGAATTGCCCTACTGAGTAAGGAATTAAACCTAGCTGTAATCCTTTCTCCAAGCCGGTCTCAATTCGCGCATCTGTATAAGTATAGTTAAGAAAAGTTGACCATTGCGGAGTCATTTGCCACCGTAATGCTGCCTCCAACCCATTTGTATTAACTAAACCAATATTCGCCCAGCGTCCTGATATAACTCCGAGGCGGTCGTTTAAACGGCTGCCAAAATAGGTAAACTGTCCTGTCAAATTTTCTAAAAATTGGATATCAACTCCAGCCGTCCAAGAAGATCCGGTTTCTGGATTTAGATCCGGGTTCGGCAACCAGTTATGAACCGTATCAAAAACATACAATTGATCTAAGCCAGGATTACGCTGCACTGAAGCCCAACTGCCCCGCACAGCCACCGTTGGAGTAACAGCCCACCGTCCCCCGACACTGGGATTCAAATAGCTCCCAAAGTCACTATTAAAATTTTGCCGTAGACCAAAATCTGCCTGTAATGAGTTACTTATTTTCCAAGTATTTAAAGCAAATATTGCTGTATGAAATCTATCTCGATTTTCAGTTTCGTTAAGGGCAATCTGATTTGGAACCGTACTTAACACATCCCCATTCAAGTAACTATTTTGTACATCGAATCCCCAAGTTAGAGTATTTCGAGGAGATGTTTGCCACTGATGTTCTACCCTAGCATTGAGAGCTTGGGAATTTAGGGTACCAGTCCGGTAGAAGATATTTTGAGTTGGGCCATAGGTGTTAAAGTAATCTTGATTATAGGAAAGTGTCGTTTTCAGAACAGAATCCTCACCTTCTCCTAGCAAAGTCTTCCAAGATAACCCAATATTAAAAGCATCGTGGTCTAATCTGTCTTTTTGCAGAGGAAACCCAAAATAAAGTAACCCACGACGACTGCTAATTTTAGAAGCATCTAAACTAAGAGTATTTCTAGAATTCAAATCTAGTGAAATCCCGCCAAAGTAGTTGCTAGTTGCGGTATCTCCATTAAATAAAAGACCTTCGGAATCCCGATTAGCTGCACCTTTAGGGACAGCATAACGATTATCTGCCTCGTAATCTTCATAGCCAAGATTAAATCTTAGATTGTCCGCAGAACCCCCGGAGCTAATCCGATAGTTGGACTGATTAAAAGAGCCATATTCAACTGAAGCATTGAGTTTAGGAACTTCTTGCCCTTGTTTGGTGATGATATTAACAACTCCTCCAAAAGCTTCCGAACCATATAAAGTAGAACTGGTGCCGCTAGATAATTCCACTTGTTCAATTGCTTCTACTGGAATACTATTAAGGTCGGTAGCACCATGATAAGTATTAATATTCGTGTTGATAGGTCTGCCATTGAGGAGAAAAACAGACTGATTAATCGAATGTCCCCGGTAGTAAGTGCCAGTATGAATATCTGCCCCGAAACCGGCATCATTAATGGCAAATCCAGGGAGTCCTCTCAAGACTTCCGCTGCACTATTAGCGCCTTGCTTTTGAATTTCTTCTTGATTAATTGTATAGACGGGCGTAGATGTTTCTGGAAAAATTTCTCTTTTCGCCGTTACGACTAATTCAATTTCTTCATTTGTTCCTACTTGAACTTCTGGCTCAGTTGCCAACTCGCTTGATTCAAATGCTTCAGGCGTTTCATCAGACTCGCTATCAGGCTCAGATGCTATGGAATCAGTAGTATTATCTAGGTTGAAAATAAGCGCGGAATCACTTTGATTAACTTCTCCGGGCGGAATCCCAGCCTTTCCAATTATGACTACCTGAATACTATTAGAATCCAAAGGAGTAACAGATACAGCAGTAATTGCATCAGTAGGGTTGTTTTGATAGAAACGAATCCCTTCGGGTAAGCTCAACTGAGCATTGATGATGTTAGCGATAAAGATATCGTTATTGCTGGATGTCAAAATTTGAGAAAGCTTACCACCCGTAGTTTCTAAAATTACCTGAATGCCGCTACTTGTGGGAATTAAACGAATGCTAGTGACTTGTGTAACTTCCGCCAGAACTGGAGGGGCAATGAATACTGCTACAACGTTCGCCATCAAAAAACTATTGAACAATAAGTGTTTATTCATATATTTTTTCCAATAAAGTTTTAGTTAATAATCGTTTTAGCTAATTGCTTCGAGTTTTAGCGATCGCGTTGACAATTCAAGGCAACAAATGATTAAGAAACTAGAAAATGACTTGACGAATGAAGCTCTTTAATTTCTTGTAGTAAACTTTGATATTGTTGTCGTTTCCCTTGTTGTAGATAGAGATCGGTGGCTTTCTCAAAATCTGCTCTCACTCCCTGCTTATCTCCCAACGTGTAGTGAATGAGACAGCGACAGTGATAGGCATCGCCATCCTGAGGATTGAGTTCAATCGCTTGGCTAAAGTCTTCTACTGCTCCCAGATAATCTTGTAGTTGAGAGCGGACAAAACCCCGATTATAGTAAGCTAAAGCGAGGCTGGGGTCGATCTCAATTGCTTGGCTAAAGTCAGCGATCGCTCCTTGCGTATCTCCGAGGGCAGCGCGGGCAAGACCTTGATTCGTGTAAGCTTGGGCATTATCGGGATTGAGCCGAATTGCTTGGTTTAAATCAGCGATCGCTTCAGGGTAATCTCCGCTCAATACCTCGTAAACTCCGCGCTTGAAGAAGCCTTCAGCACTCATTTGAGCTGTATCGGTACTCGCCATTAGCGTGATTTGTAATGGCTGAGCTTGAGCCATCGGCGACGAATTCAGCAGTGCCATTACAATGCTGAAGATAATGCTGAAGATGACAATCTTGCGGGAAAGGCGACTCATAACATAGACGTTGAGAACATAGACGTTGAGAAAGCACTGCGTAACACCCGTCATTTAGTAGCCAATTGCTCACAGGCTGTAAGTCTGTGGCTACACAAACAAAGCCTGCCTACGCAGGCTCAATGTCAGCAGATTTTGCTCTGATTGGGATGCAACCCCATTATTTTGAGTTGAGTCGCTGTTGCCGTCAAAAGACAAGCTGTCAAACTTGAACAAGAGTGCAAGTTTGGAGTGTAAGCTTATTCAGAGATTGCACAAGGCACAAAGTTCAGATGTATGGTTCCTCTACCTAACTACCGTCCCAAACAACTTTCCCTTGGCCCTTTGGAAGCGGAGATTTTAAATATCGTCTGGGAACTCGGTTCTGCCACCGTTAAAGATGTACACGATCGCATTCTGACTGACCCAGACCGAGAGTTAGCTTATACTTCAGTAACAACGGTGCTGCGTCGCCTGACTCAAAAAGGTTGGCTAGCTTGCGATAAACAAGAACGGAGCTTTTGCTGGCAACCTTTGGTATCGCGGGAAGAAGCGCAAGCCATTAAAGCGCACGAACAGTTACACCAGTTTCTGGCAGTGGGGAATCCAGATGTCGTCGCCGCCTTTGCAGATAGCCTAGATAGCGCTAGCGTAGAGCAAATAGAAGCGATCGCGCTTCGTCTTCAATCCGCACGCAAAGCGAGAGAGGAGGGAAAATTATGCATCTAGCGATGATTCTGACGGCGTTAGGATTGGCGTGGTGTCTGAGATGCACAGGGTTAGAGCCATCAGGAACTTGGACGCAACGCTGGCAACGATCCTTTGGGTTATTTTTGTTTCCGCCGCTGCTATTGATCGTGACAGCGATCGCGGTTATTTGTATGGGTGCAGACGGAAAAATGGGAGGACTGCAAGCCGGATGGTTCAGTTACTCCTTCGCCTGGGGATTTTTAGGCGTTGCCGGAATCTTATGTCTAAAGCTGGCACATGAAGGATGGCGTTCGGTACAACAGACACGCACTTATCCCCAAATCGAGCTTGAAGGTAAATTGGGTCGCCTTCTCAATGCCAGCGTTCTATTTAGCGCCCAAATTGGTTTCTGGCAGCCTGAATTAGTCGTCAGTCAGGGATTGTTAGAAACCCTCGATCGAGATCATCTAGAAGCAGTTCTCGCCCACGAACAAGCGCATTACTATTATCGGGATACGTTTTGGTTTTTCTGGCTTGGCTGGGTGCGCCAGATAACCGCTTGGTTGCCGAATACAGAAGCTTTGTGGCAAGAACTTTTACTATTGCGGGAACTTCGTGCGGATCGATGGGCGGCGCAACAGGTAGATCCCTTATTGTTAGCAGAATCTCTGCTATTGGTGGTGAGTGTCTCGCCAGTACAGTCTGAAAGTTTCTGTGCAGCGTTCAGTGCCATGACCCCTCGAAATCGTTTAGAGGAGAGAATCGAAGCGCTTTTGGCACCATCAGAGGAGTCAGCTTCACCCAGCTTATGGCTTTGGCATTGGATACTACTAGGGTTTCTGCCGCTAGTAACCGTGCCGTTTCACACTTAAATTTTGGTGTTGCACAATCAGGATAATTTCCTTTCAAATTTCGCGCAAAGACGCAAAGTTTCTGTTAGCGTCTTTGCACCTTTGCGCGAGATTATCATTAACCGAGGACGGAATTACTTAAGAAAACCACTCCAATCGAGCAGATAACCAAACCGGCAAATCGCTGCCAGGATAAAGGTTGAGTGGCAGATTTCCGGCTCACTGCATTGCCAATCAGCATGGCAACCAAGGCAACGCCATATTGAATGAAAGTGAAACCCAGAAGGTAAGCAACAAGCGGTGTCATACCAGCACCGACGATTGCCTCGCCATAAGCATAGCCGTGAAATAAACCAGCAAGCGCTCCCAGCGCTATAAGAACCATCCAGTTTGGTTTGTTTGGCGTTAGCAGCAGCGCCCCAAAGACAATCACGGAACCGGCGATCGCTATCTCAGCTGCCGGTAAATCTAGATTGAGTAAATGAATCCCAGTTCCCGCCAGTGCTGCCAATACAAACCCGGCTGGGATGAACGCGCCCCGCACTTGCCCAACCGCCAGTAATCCAATCGCCACCACAAACGCAAAATGATCCAGTCCAATCAAGGGGTGGGCTAGCCCTGAAAAGAACCCTTCAAAGAAATTAGACGGCGTCTTGCCACCCATTGGATGGTGAGCGATCGCCCGCTGGGCACATAGGAAAGTGCTAATTAAAACCAAAAATACAATTACCGTTCGGCTTTGCATCAGATTTAAGAAAGCAAAGCGTCTATCTTTAGACATATTCTGTACCTCGCAGATTTCGCAAATCAATTTCTCTCGGCGGGTATTCTGGCTGAGAGACCAAAACGACGGATCTCATTACAGCTGCGGGACAGCGACGGTTTTACACCGAACTTTCCCCGTTACCTCTGGTGGCTGCTCCCCACCAGAACCGATTGAGTAGGGCAATCATATCACTTCAGTGCTGGCATTTTAAAAAGTATGGGTAAAATGAACCTCAAACAGATGACTCCAAGAGCCGCTTTATTTGAGGAGGAATCGGAAAAATGTGCGTTAATTGTCTGCTGGGTTCGGCTTTAATGTTCTTTACACCCAGGGTTTCCGAAGTACCATCCAACCCGACGAATCGAATTGCATTACCTCAAGAAACTCAAATAGCGATCGCTACTTGAGTGCTACTAAAATTAGCTGAGGATTTCCTTTAGCTCGTGCTGGTTCCAAAGCGAACGGTAAAGTCCAGGTTGTTGCAAAAGTTCGGCATGAGTCCCAGACTGCACAATTTGACCTCGATCCATCACAAAAATGCGATCGGCAGTTGCAGCCGCAGACAATTGGTGAGAGATAAAAATAACCGTTTTGCGCTGGATGCCTTCCGAAAGATTATTCAAAATGGCTGTGGCAGTTTGATTATCAACGCTGGAGAGAGCATCATCCAAAATCAGAATCGGGGAATCCATCAGCAAAGCACGGGCGAGAGCCGTCCGTTGTCGCTGTCCCCCTGAGAGGGTAATGCCGCGCTCACCCACAACGGTTTCGTATTGCTGGGGAAAATTGAGAATTTCCGGGTGAATTTGCGCTTGCTTGGCAGCATTGATAATCTCTGTCTGTTCGCTCAGAGGATTGCCGTAGCGAATATTGTTTTTGATGGTAGTGCTGAACAGAAAGCTGTCTTGCGGGACATAAGCGATGGCTCCGCGCAAATCGGGCAATTTGATCTGCGTAATATCATTGCCATCTACGAACAAACTATCGCTTGGAATATCCACTAATCGCGGCAAGGCATTGGCAAGTGTCGATTTTCCGGAGCCAATTGGTCCGACAATCGCCACGGTTTCCCCTGGTTCAATCGTAAAGCTAACATTCTTAAGCGCGGGAGTTTCGGCTCCCGGAAACGTATAACTGAGTTGACGCGCTGTTAATTTACCGCTTACTTTTTCAACTGGTAATGCAAGTGCATTCGGAGAATCTTTAATTTTGGCTTCTGCCATCAGAATTGACTCAATGCGGTCGATACTCACCTCACCTCGTTGGTAGGCAGTAATCGTAAAACCCAGTAAAGCGGTGGGGAAAACTAATCGTTCAGTATAGAGAATTAATGCCAGAAAATCGCCAATTGTGATCGCACCTGCCACAATTGACCGCGCTCCAACCCATAGCAATATCAGTAAGCTGATAAAAGCCATGCCTTGAATGATTGGAAACAAGACATTTCTGGTCTTTGCTAATTGGATATTGGCTTGCAACAGGCGATTATTTAACCGGGAGAAGGCGCGGCGTTCGTTCTCCTCCTGAGCGTAGATTTTAATCAGACCAATCCCGCTCATATCCTCTTGAATCAACTCGCTGATGCTAGAGAGTTCCTCTTGCAACACCAGCTGTTCGTTCCGTAGGCGATCGCTAAATAGCTGCACAGCGATCAGCATAAACGGATAGACTGCGATCGCCAGCAGACTCAGCTTCAAATTAATCGACAGCATCACCGGCAATGTCAGTCCGTAGGCAAAAACTGTATTCGCCAAACTCAATACGGCAAATCCCAGCAGACGCCGGATATTATCCACATCGCTAGTCGCCCGGTTAATCAAATCTCCAGCAGTGTTGCTCGCAAAATAAGACGGTTCCAGGGTGAGTAAATGCTGAAAAATCTTTTGTTTCAGGTCAAATTCTACTTGTCGCCCGACTCCAAACAGCAAGATGCGCGAAGCCATCCGCACTACCCACATTGCCGAAGCCAGAATCAGGATTAGCGCTACATACTTCCAGATTTGAGCGAAGTCGAACGCTTGGCGGAGTTCGTCAACGCTATCTCGAATCAGCAAAGGGATATAAACGCCCACTGCATTCACAACAAACAGCGCGATAACGCCTAAGGTAGCCTGTCGCCAGTGGGGACGCAGATAAGCACCCAATTTTTGCAGCCGAGAGTGAGCCATTCTGTGAGGACTGAGGATTAAAAACTGAGAAAAGGCAACAGACAAAAAACTTTCTTGCAACCTGCAAGAAGCTTTCGCCTAACATCCAATCCCAAACCATCGTAGACGAATTGGCGCTCGTGCTGCTTCTATAAAACGAGGGGTGTCAACCAGCCGCGTAAGAAGTAGTAGATGAAAGTGAGATATTCTTCTACCACTCGCGTTGTCGTGACTAGCGCTTCCACGGTGGGAACAAAATCCGTGACGGTGATGCGTCGGGCAGGCGTTGCCCCACTTTGAAAGGTAAAGAAATCTGTAGCTCTGGGAATGACCGTGACGCCCAAATTGGCAAACGTAAGGTTGGCACGGCGAATATTTAAGCCGGAGGCAACGAGAATAATCCGGCGCGATCGAATACCGCGCTGCCTCAAGATTTCCTCAACCCTGACGGCACTGGTGCGGAGATCAACCCCACGCGGTTCAATCACAATTCGGTTGCGGGGTACACCCATCCTGACCAGCAGCGCCGCGACATCGTTAGCCTCGTTAACACTATCTTGATTTCCTGTCAGCTCCGCTCTAGGTCCTGCGCTGACAATCACTAAGGGGTCATTACCGCTCCGTAGCTGTTCTTGATACAGCTGAGCAGAGTATAGAATGCGATCGCCTGTATCAGTTAATTGAATCTGCGTCCGGTAGGGAAGATTGGGTTGTGTCGTCCCTCGCCCCAGCACCACAATCGCCCCCACAATTTGAGATCCGGTCGGCGTAATATCAGCCGGACATTGAGTTTGACAAATCAGTTGGCGTCGTTGCTCCAGTTGAATCGCCTCCACTTCCGCTTGCTGAGCCAGCCAGTAGGCAACGATTGGCAAACTAGACAACAACAAAACGAAGAAGGCTATCCTAAGTTGGTTCCAAGCTACGCCTGTTAGCGCATTCTTTTTCACTCCGCCGATGGCGAACAACAAAAGCATAATCGACAACCCCAACGGTTTGAGCGGAAACGAAAGAATGTTCCAGGCACTCGATACCAACCTTTCATTGGGGTTGTAAAACGCCATCACCATGATGACAAACAACAGCAGCCCGCCCAACCAAGCGAGATATTGTTTGGGAATCCATCGCACTAACAAAAAGTAGACTAAGGTGCCAATCAGCAGCCACAGCAGAACCCGCGTTAGTAGTAAAAACATAGTAGGTAATTGGTAATGGGTAATTGGTAATGGGTAATTGGTAACGACTATTCACCAGCGATTACCGATTGCCTCTTATTGACGTTTCAATTTTGCCCGAATCGCCTCGGTTACGGTTTGAATTACCTTAACACGGGCATAGTATTTATCATTCGCAGCAACAATTGTCCAGGGAGCGTTAGGAGTGTTCGTCCGCTGAATTGCTTGATTGACCGCCACTTCATAGAAAGCCCAATTGTCCCGATTTCGCCAATCTTCGGCGGTGAGTTTGTATTCTTTAAAGGGGTCATTCTGACGCGATATGAATCGCTGATACTGTTCTTCAGGACTAATATGCAGCCAGAACTTGACCAAAACGTAGCCTGCATTCGTCAGTTGGCTCTCAAACTCATTGATTTCCTGGTAGGCTCTGCGCCATTCCAGTTCTGTGGCAAAACCTTCAACACGCTCTACTAACACTCGCCCGTACCAGCTGCGGTCATCAATGCCAATTGTCCCTGCTGTTGGCAACCACCGCCAGAACCGCCAGAGGTAGTGATGCGCTTTCTCTTCATCCGTAGGTGCTGCGAAGGGATGAACGGCATAACTGCGGGGGTCGAGGACATCGGTTAAGCGTTTGATGGCTCCTCCTTTCCCAGCCGCATCCCAACCTTCAAACAGCACCAAGACGGGCACTTGATGTTTGTGAATCTTCATTTGAAGCTTCAGCAGTTCTACTTGGGCATCGCGTAACTGCTTTTTGTACTCATCCCTGGAAAGAGCGAGATTGAGATCGACTTGCGCTAAGAGATCCGGTTCTGCTGGGTTGAGGTGTTTTTGAGGGGGTACAGGGGTGATAGGCGTCCGAATGTGCAGTCGGTCGAGGGCTTCTGTGAGAGTGGCAGCGAATTGGGTGAGGACTTTCACCTGCGCCCAGCGTTGGCAGTTGCCCTCAACTAATGTCCAGGGGGCGGAGCCAGTGCTGGTTTGGACGAGCATTTCTTCGGCATAATCTACATATTTGCCGTAGTGTTTCTCTTGTTTCCAGTCTTCTGGACGCACCCGCCAAGCGTCTAACGGATCTTTGGCATATTCTTTGAGCCGGTGCTTTAATTCTTTGCGGCTTAGATGAATCCAGAATTTAGCGATCGCATTTCCATCATCCACCAGTTGGCGCTCAAAGGCGTTTATCTGGGCCATCACGCTTGGGATTTTTGAGTCCTCGATTCGTGCAAACAGCCGGTCTTCTAAAACATTGGTGTACCAGCTGTGATAAAAAATCCCAATACTGCCTTTTACTGGCAGTCTCCGCCAGAAGCGCCACAAAAAAGGGTATTGTTGCTCTTCCTGGTTGGGAGGCCAAATCGGGTGAACCGTAAACCCTCGCGGGTCCATGTAATTGACCATTTTCTTGACTAAAGCACCTTTCCCCGCTGCCGCCCAACCTTCCAGCACGACAATCATGGGTAGCTTTTTGTCCCAGCAAGCCTTTTGGAGCGATCGCACTTGACGCATTAGCGTCTCAATCTGAGAATCATAGATATTTTTATCGAGGCAAAGATCCAAGTCCAGCGTATCTAGCATGATGTTGACTAGAAAAGAGCAGTACCTTTAACTATCTCCTAGTCTTGCACTTGTTGCGCTGACTATTCAGTAACAATCTGCAAATGTCAAAGCTTAGACATAAAAATACAGGAGCCAAAAACAAGAAGAAAAAGTGCTTTTTTCTTCTTGTTTTTGGCTCCAGGCACTAGATAGTTTGAAAATCGGTAATTGGTAAATTACATCCCGTTACTAACTACCCATCTGATTATTTTGCTTCAAATGCTCCGATATCGCAAACACCACCTTGCGGTCTGGCAACACCTCGTTGATCCGTTGCCAAGCAAGTCGCATTATTTCCTGTATTAATCGCTGGACTCCCTGCTAATAAGGGTAAAGTCTGAGTCAAACCACCAGTCGCAGAAAGTGCGCCTAGCATTGGTTCAACAATCGTGATGCCAACCGCGCAGTTTTTGTCAGTGGGATCGTTTGGGTTTTTGGCGGGAAATTGGATATTGTTGCCGCCATTAGTCATTTCGTCAGAACAATTCTGCTTAATATTCCAGGTATTCCCGCCATTATCCGCTTTATTGTTAGCGATAATTGTATTTTTCAGGGTTATATCTGGACTGCTGCCAAAAATACCAGCCCCCATAAACCCAGCATAATTGTTAGCAATCGTGACATTATTGATGGTCATCTTGCCACTGGTTCTCATGATTGCGCCGCCTAGACCCCCCTTGGCATCTGGAGTCACAGCACGATTCCCTGAAAAAGTAGTATTAGAAACTTCTGCGCTTACGTCATTTCCCGTCCACAGTCCCCCGCCCTGATTCGCAGAAATGTTGCCAGAGAAGGTAGTGTTCCTCACTATAAAAATAGTGCTGTTTGTTCCGGCAGTGTAATTAGGGGCAGTTGTGGTGCCACCGACCACGAAAATAGCACCGCCAAATCCTTTGTCGCCAGTGCCCGTAACGCTATTTCCAGAGAAGGTGTTATTTTCGATTGTCGTCGTATTGTTGTTATAAAGTTGATTAAAAAAAGCCCCACCTTGATTGGTGGCAATATTGTTTGTGAAGGTGTTGTTCCGGAGAATAATTTTACCTAAATTACCATTCGCACCATCATTATAAATGGCACCACCCGCCCCCCCAGGAGCCACAATTCCAGCGGTATTTCCCGTGAAAGTGCTATTCGTTACGGTTAAGTCGCTGAGCAAGTCATAGATTGCTCCGCCGAGGCTAGCTTGATTTCCGGTAAAAGTGCTTTTATCTACAACAATTGTACTTTCACTCTTACTATAGATTGCACCGCCTCCCGCCTCTCCCGGCATTGTTGATTTGTTGTTGTTAAAGGTACAGTTCAGTACCACTAACTTACCTCTGTAGCCGCTATAAACGCCGCCCCCATTTTCGGTACTAAAGCCATTCGCAATAGTGAGATTTCTTAGAGTCAGTTGAACGAGGCTATCAGTGGAAAAAATCCGATTAGTTCCATTTCCGCTGAGAGTTACTACACTTCGTCCGTCGATTACTGTATTCGCGGAAAGTACCTTTTCTTTCACTACAATCGTATGCGGACTAGAACCACAATTAAAGGTTACAGTCCCCCCGCCTACTAAAGCAGTATCTAAAGCAGCTTCAGTACAACTTGCAGCGGTTCCGTTCCCGACAGTTCCAGCCGCCTCAGCTTTTTGATGTGAGGAAATCGTTAAGGAGACACAGAAAGCGAGAGTTAGAAAATAGAGCGGTTGTTTCATACCAAAAACCTCATTATGCAATATTAGAAGAGATTTATTGTTTGCAATTGCATGACCAAATGAGCTTACTTATTTTTAGACGTAGAATACTGTGCAATTGCAAAAAAAGGTTGGAAGTGAGAAAGGTTAGAAGCTGAGCTAACAACCCAGATATTTGACAGACTCAATATTTGTCGGTTTCCTAACAAATCCGGCAGTCTCAGATCGAGGAATAAGTTGTAATCTGAAATAGAGCCTTTACCAAAAATAGGAATTTTAATCCTCCGCGAATATACGTAGTTTTAACTATGTAAAATTGTCTTGCAACAAGCCTTGTTAAATAGTTCTTCGTTATAGCTGTCAATCCGGAAAACTTTTCGATTTTCAGTAAATTTACACAGGTTTTATAATATTAAAGCATTGCCAAAGTAAAAATATGTTTTTATTTAAAAATAGAAATTATAGTTAACCGTAGAATTAGCTATTAATTCGTATTTGTGCGTACACAATAAAAGTACTTTTATCCCTGTATTTACACAAATAGAGTTTAATAAAATTCGCTTTTAAAAATATTTTATTTATTTATTAATGAAGCCTGTTTGAGATCCTGATAGTTCTATCAATCCTGGTAATGAGGAGCAGGATAAATCATGACCCCAATGGGTTAACACCAGATGAAATCAGCTTTTGAAAGTTCTGGCGTATTGCTTGGCTTACTTGCCGTTGCACCAGCGATCGCTGTGAAACCGGCACAGGCAGAAACGATTGTTCCAGCTCAAGACGGTACGGGCACAATTGCCGCTCCTGAAGGCAATACAATCAATATCGGCGGAGGAAAACTGTCTGGTGATGGAGCAAACCTTTTCCACAGCTTTGAGCAATTTAACCTCAATGCAGACCAAATAGCTAACTTTATTTCTAATCCCAAAATTGAAAATATTTTAGGCAGAGTAGTGGGTGGAGATCCCTCTACCATTGATGGCTTAATTAAAGTCACCGGAGGAAATTCTAATTTATACCTGATGAATCCATCGGGGATTATATTTGGTGCCAATGCCAGATTGGATGTGCCGGGAAGCTTTACCGCAACCAGTGCCACAGGGATTGGTTTTGGCTCTAATTCTTTTAATGCTAGCGGTGATAATAATTACGCAACCTTAACGGGAACGCCTAGCAGTTATTCGTTTAATACTTCTCAACCGAGTGCTATTGTCAACTCTGGAGAACTAGCAGTTAAAGAAGGGCAAAATCTTACCTTGCTGGGTGGCACTGTTGTTAGCCAGGGAACTCTGTCAGCACCGGGCGGTAAACTGATTGTGGCAGCAGTACTCGGACAGAATACAGTCCGAATTAGTCAACCGGGACAATTACTAAGCTTAGAAATTCAACCAATTTCTCCTGATGCTAGTCAGTCCTCAACCACAACAGTTTCCTCTCTACCCCAGCTACTAACAGGTAGCAAAGCGGGAAATGCCACTGGACTGACTACAAATAGCAAAGGAGAGGTAGAACTAACAGGTTCTGGTATCAAAGTAGAAGCGGGGGATGTGGTAGTCCGTCAGCTCAATGCGGGAACAGCTACACTTTCAGCCAACCATAATTTGACTCTGGTTGAAAGCCAAATACAGACATCTGGGGATATGAATTTGCTGGCAAAAGATACCGTGCGAGTGCGGGATAGCGTCGCGACCCCTTTTGTAGCGAAGGCGGGAGGGAATCTCACTGTTCAAGGCAATAAAGCGGTTGATATTTTGGCACTGAATCACCCAGAAACACCCTTTCAAAGTGGCGGCAATCTCAGTTTAATCAGTGATGGAGTGATTTCTGGAGATGCTCACTATTCAGCAGGGGGGAATTTCTCAATTCTCAACTTATCGGGGGCTGGCGGCAAGTTTCAAAGTATTTATGACCCCATCATTACGTCTGATGGCGATGTCATGCTTGATTCTTATACGGGTGCTTCCCTGAAGATAATCGCAGCCGGAAAAATTACGATTAGTGGAGATATCGTCATTAATGCGATCGATCCAGAGGTAGATCCTAATAGTCGTGCCCTGATTTTACAAGCAGGTGCGACTGGGACAACTGATAACGTACCCTTCGCCGAACCCTTTCCGGGTGCCCCTCCCGAATATTTTGACGATGCAGGCGCAAATCCCTCCTACACAACCTTTGTGAAATCTCCTACCTCAGCTGGAACGATTACAGTTGCAGGAACCATTAAATCTGATGATTTATTGGGACCAGCGGAACCTTTAAATGTTACCTTGTCGGCACCGGGTGATATTAATGTTCAAACCATTCAGTCGTCTGGTGGAAATATAAGTATTAGCAGCACCAGCGGTTCTATTAATGCCGCCGATCCAGTTAATCAAGTTTACAATTTAGACTCTCGCAATCGCCCTGGTAATGCAGGTGCAATTACCCTCAGCGCCCCATCGGGAAATATTACAACCGGAGATATCTTTTCCTCTTCTGATAACTTTGGCACGGCTGCTTCTGGGACTGGCGGCGCGATCGCAATTAGCGCCGGAGGCAATATCAAGACTGAAACCATAGATTCCAGTTCTAAGTGCAATTCTTGCTCTTCCTCTGGCAATGGCGGTGACATCACGCTGATTGCTGGCAATGATATCGCCGCCAAAATCATCGATGCTCAGAGTCTTGGCAGCGGCACTGGCGGTAATGTAAATATCGCGGCGGGACAGAATCTCACCGTTGATAATAAGTTCGTTACTTTTACCTACAACAACCCCAGCATTAACACGACAGGAACGGGCGGGGGTGGAGCCATTAATATCAATCATCACGGGGGAGTTCCAGTCCCCTCGACTCCATTTGTTGTTGGCGATCCCACGACGAATGGAACTGCCCAAGCCATCACCACGGGCACTTCGACAATTTCGCCCCCCGAATCTTTCCCCGGTGGAACTGTTCAGGGCAATATTACGATCAATACCACTCCTCCACCGCCAATTCCCGCGCCAATTCCTGCACCAAGTCCTGCGCCAACTCCCGTGCCAAGTCCTGCGCCAACTCCTACCCCCATACCCAGTTCAAATCCCCAACCGGACCCTGGGAACCAACCCAAGACAGAAATTGTGACAGACTTTCAAGGAAATACACTCTCACCTGTACCAGTAGCGGGTGCAGAAAATCAAAGACCGATTTTGTGTACGGTAGAGAGTCTCGAAGATGAAAAGCTGCCAATTTTACACAGGTTGCCTCGCTGTCAAGAACGCCGCGATCGCCGCAATCAACCACCGGCAAGCTCTAAAACCCTGTTTGTTCCCCGACAACAAAGCGATCGCGCGATCCCTCAAAAGTAATCAATGTCGCTAAAGCGCTGGGTTGTAGGCTCAGCCGCAAAAATCTCTAAGATATAATTTTGAATCGCACAGAAATGGGGATGCTTCCGCGTTTCTGTGCGATTTTCCGACGAAAGAGGTATGCGATCGCTAGTTTGGTGAAGGAAAGTATTTATAAGGAACACAAGCTCTCTTACCGAGGACAACGCATTGCCCTCAGTTAGCTATCCTTATAAAGCACTGATTCAAAGTTTGAGAAGGTATTGAACGTGTCGCAAGTCAAACCAACCATTCTGGTGACGGGTGGAGCTGGATATATTGGAACCCATGCCGTACTGGCGCTGATCAAGGCAGGCTATGGGGTAGTGGTATTAGATAACCTGGTGTACGGACATCGGGAATTGGTGGAAAATGTACTCAAAGTAGAACTGGTAGTGGGAGATATGAGCGATCGCGCTCTCCTCGACCAACTCTTTGCCACTCGCAACATTGCGGCAGTTATGCACTTTGCCGCCTATATTGCGGTGGGAGAGTCCGTCACCGATCCCGCGAAATACTACCAGAACAACGTCGTTGGCACTTTGACACTGCTAGAAGCAATGGTGGCAGCAAACGTGAAGAAATTTGTCTTTTCTTCCACTTGCGCCATCTACGGGATGCCCCAGGAAGTTCCCATGACCGAACACCATCCCCAAAATCCCCTCAGTCCTTACGCGACGAGTAAGTGGATGGTAGAGAAAATTCTGGCAGATTTTGATATTGCCTACGATTTCAAGTCCGTGGCGTTCCGCTATTTCAATGCGTCTGGTGCGAATCCCGATGGCTTACTCGGTGAGGATCACGAACCAGAGACCCACCTGATTCCCCTGGTACTCCAAACAGCTTTGGGCAAACGGGAATCGATCTTCATTCTCGGTACCGATTACCCGACCCCAGATGGCACCGGAATTCGGGACTATATCCACGTCAGCGACTTGGCAGATGCCCACGTTTTAGGGCTAGAGTATCTCCTGCAAGGGGGAACGAGCGATGTCTTTAACTTAGGAAATGGCAACGGTTTCTCAGTCAGAGAAGTGATTGAGACAGCCAAGGCGGTAACAGGTCGGGAGATTCCCGCAGTAGAACGCGATCGCCGTGCCGGGGACGCCCCTATTTTAGTCGGCAGCAGCGATAAAGCAAAAAAAATCCTCGGTTGGTGTCCGCAATACGCAGACCTGAGTAAAATCGTTGCTGACGCTTGGCAATGGCATCAGCATCGTCATGGATAATTCTGGAGTGGAAGTTAGATTAGGTCGTTTAGAATCGATTGTTGAACAAATTGCAGAGGCAGTACTTGCCAGCGCTGACACAATTGACCGTCTTGGCGAGCGAGTAGATGCTCTCACAATTCAAGTACAACAACAGGGAAACCTTAGGGAGGCAGTAATTGCCACTAATGAGACAATTAACCGCCTTGCTGACCGAGTGGATGCCCTGACCATTCAAGTACAAGAACAGGGGCATCAAGTCCAACAGCAGCACTATCAAATTTTTGCCTTAAGCGATGCGGTGCAAACCTTGGCAGAAACCCAAGATGATTCTCTTGTGCGGTTGATGCAGCTAACAGAAGCTTTACAACGCCTTGTGGATGCCATTGAAGCAACCGAAGAGACCGAATCTTAATACTCGGTCTCTGGTTTGCCATCGTATCCCGATTGGCTGTCAATCCTAGGGAAATAAAGTGGAAGTACCCATCAACTCATCAGGAGAGTTTTCATGCACTTTCTTCGTCGGTACGCTGTCATCCTTCCCGTGACTGCCGCCGTCAGTTTCTCGATCGTCAGTTGCACCGAAAGCAAAATCACTCAGTGTCAAAAGATTTTCAAGATTACCAATGAAACGGTGAATGAAACCAAAACCGTGACCAATGGAGGTCAGAATAGCTCTCCAGAAGCGCTAGCTAAAACAGCCGAGATTTGGGATAAATCAGCTCAAAAAATGACAAATATTAGCGTCAACGATCCAAAGCTTAAAAAGTTTCAAGCTGATTTTATTAGAATGTATCGAGAGAGTAGTAAGGCAACTCGCGAATATGTTTCAGCTCTCAAAAAAAGGGATTTTCCCGCAGTTGACGCTGGATTTAAAAAATTGCAGAAATCCTATAATCCAGAAAAAAATTTAGTAAACGGGATAAACAGTTACTGTGGAAGTTAACCAAAAGCTGCCTGCGATTTCCACTCGCTCTCTAAAGCTCAAAAAAGTAGTAGAAGAGAAGAATCAGGCTATTTTTCTAAGCTAAGTTCTAGGAAGTCTATTTTTAATTCCCTGTAATCCAGTGTCAGGCGTGCAAAAGTGCGGTAATGCACTTAGAGTCTACAGCGATCGCTCTTGAGCTAGCGATCGCTGGCTGAGGAGTGAGTAAAATTTACACTCAGCCCTTAAGTACGCGCAACTGTGAAGTCAGCTTTGTCATTAAAGTATGCCCTCGTCCATGAATGGTTGACCCCCGAAGCTACTGGCGGGTCAGAACTTGTTGTCCAGGAGATCCTCAAGCACATTGATGCCGACCTCTATGCCCTAATTGACTTTGAATCCACCAATCCCGAAAGTTATCTCTTCAATCGCCCCATTAGCACCACATTCCTGCAACACTTCCCGAAAGCCCGCAGTGGCGTCCAAAAATATCTCCCTCTATTGCCGCTAGCGATTGAACAGCTAGACTTACGTGACTATGACGTCATTCTCTCCTCTGCCCACGCTGTCGCTAAAGGAGTCCTCACCAGCCCGCAACAACTGCATATCTGCTACTGCCATACGCCCATGCGCTACGCCTGGGATTTAACTTTTGATTATCTAGACAGTAGCCGACTAGGACGGGGTCTCCCAGGCATCCTGACGCGGTATCTACTTCATCAACTGCGTCAGTGGGATGTACTCTCCGCAAACCGCGTTGATTATTTCATCGCCAACTCCCAACACACCGCACGTCGCATCTGGCGCTGCTATCGGCGGCAAGCAGAAGTCATTTATCCACCCGTCAATGTTGAGCGGTTTTCCTTTCAGCCCCAAAAAGAAGATTTTTACCTCACCGTTTCCCGGCTGGTGAGTTACAAGCAAGTATCTTTAATTGTCCGATCTTTTAACCAACTGGGACGCCCGCTTGTGGTGATTGGCACGGGGCCGGAACTTGACGAAATGCGCCAGCTAGCGAAACCCAATGTAAAAGTGCTAGGGTCACAACCAGATGATGTTGTTGAGCAGTATATGGCTCAAGCAAAAGCATTTGTATATGCAGCCTGTGAAGACTTTGGCATGGCGTTGGTAGAAGCCCAAGCTTGTGGCACTCCTGCGATCGCCTATGGTGCTGGTGGGGCATTAGAAACCGTTCTGGATATTCGGGAACACCCGACACAGGGGACTGGCTTATTTTTTCCAGCCCAAACAGAAGCGGCTTTGATAGAAGCGGTAAAAACCTTTGAAGCATCGCAAGGATTATTTAATCCGGAGATTGCTAGAGTCCGCGCTTCTCAGTTCGCCCCTCAAACTTTCCAGAAGCGCTATCTAGCCTTTCTAGAGAGCTGTTATCAAGAATTTCAGTCATCCTCAGCCATTCGTCCCTAATCATCAGTCATGCTCTTTAGCCGATTGCTAAAAACCCATGACTAATGACCAATGACCTATGACTAATGACCAAATTCTACTTTCTGGGACTCCATTAGCTGTCTTCAGGCGTCTTGTGGCTTTATGATCGGGACTGTGTGGTGTGAAGTGAAGGAGTAAGATGACTGCCGAAAGCCAACTTATCTCCGGCAAGATGTTGTGGGCGTTCGTGAAGCGAGGTTTTCAACCACTCGCGCCGACAGGTAGGCCCAGAGGTTTGAGCAAACAGCAAGACCTCCCCCTACAGCGTCTAGACCGAGATTTCGCTAAGCGATGTTTTGATGTTCTGTTTTCACTGTCGGTTTTGATTTTGTTTTCTCCCGTTTACCTGTTGTTGGCCTTGCTGATTGCTCTTAGCACACGAGGTCCCATTTTTTATGTCCAGGAACGAATCGGGAAAAATCATCAGCCTTTTGGCTGTCTCAAATTCAGAACGATGGTGCCAAATGCAGACGAAGTTTTGCTGCAAATGATGGCAACCTCACCTCATCTGCGTCAGGAATTCGAGGATAATTTCAAACTCAAAGACGACCCTCGAATTACATGGATTGGTAAATTCCTACGGGTAACTAGCCTGGATGAGTTTCCCCAATTCTGGAACGTTCTTAAAGGGGACATGAGCGTTGTCGGGCCAAGACCTCTCGTTGCCGAGGAGTTGTCAAAATACGGACATCACATTGACAAAGTGCTGACGATTCGACCTGGAATCACCGGATTATGGCAAGTTTCTGGGCGCAATGACATCCCTTATCCGCGCCGAGTCCAGATAGATGTCTATTACGTCAATGCCAGGAATTTCTGGCTGGATTTGTGGCTAGTTGTAAAAACAATTGGCGTTGTCGTTTCCCCCAAAGACAATGGTGCCTACTGAAACATAGCTAATGTTCGGCAATCTATAACTCAAGTCAAGTTCTTTGAACAACGGCTCCTACAGCTTTCCTCCTTGTGTAGAGAGAGCTGTAGTATTTTGTCGTTCATCGTTTGATGAGTTAGTACAGCGCTGGGAGTTACGCTTGCCTCTACAGCAGGTAAACTCTTCATGTCTAATTTCAGAGTTTAGATAAATTGGTTGTTGTAATGGCGATTAATTAATTTGTGTCGCTCAGAATTTATGCAACAGGTATTGTAGGTACTCTTGCAAGAAGCTTTTCCCCTCTTCTTTGCTCAACATTTAGTCCACCGTCGAAATACGTAAGTCTTATTGCCGAGGCTTAGAAGAATCTACGTATATTCCTGATGTTGCGCCAGAGATTTTGCGTTAACGTAAGGAGTGAATTAAGGATTTCCTCTACTTACAGAGGGATTTTTCATAAATTTGGGTGCAAGTGACTCTTGCTGCAATGTTAGCGAGAGAAAGCTTACAGGATAATTACCAGTTACTGTTAAGACGATTGTTTCGTCACAGGCTATAGGGAATACTAAGTATGACGCAACGCAAGCGAGCGCTAATTACGGGCATTACGGGACAAGACGGTTCTTACTTGAGCGAATTTTTGCTTGAGCAAGGCTATGAGGTTCACGGGATCATTCGCCGGACTTCTACATTTAATACAGACCGAATCGATTATATGTATGAAGACCCTCACAAAGAGGGGGTGCGGTTGTTTCTGCACTATGGCGATTTAACCGATGGCACAACTCTACGCCGGATTTTAGAACAAGTCCAGCCGGTAGAAATTTATAATTTAGGTGCCCAATCCCACGTCCGCGTTAGTTTTGACTCGCCGGAATACACCGTTGATGCGGTTGGGATGGGGACGCTACGCCTTTTGGAAGCGATTCGGGACTACCAACAACGTACTGGCATTGAGGTACGGTTTTATCAGGCGGGTTCTTCTGAGATGTTTGGTAAGGTACAAGAAGTGCCTCAGAAGGAAACCACACCGTTTTATCCTCGCAGTCCTTATGCTTGTGCGAAGCTTTACGCTCACTGGCAAACGGTGAATTACCGAGAATCCTACGGGCTGTTTGCGTGTAACGGGATACTTTTTAACCATGAAAGTCCGCGGCGAGGAGAGACGTTTGTAACGCGCAAGATTACCAGAGCGATCGCTCGCATTGTTGCCGGGAAGCAGAAAAAAATCTACCTGGGCAATCTCGATTCCAAGCGGGACTGGGGCTATGCAAAAGACTATGTAAGAGCAATGTGGCTGATGCTACAGCAACAGGAAGCGGATGATTACGTTGTAGCCACAGGAGAAACTTACTCCATTCGTCAATTCCTGGATATTGCCTTTGAACACGTCAATCTAGATTGGAAAGACTACGTAGAGTTTGACGAGCGCTATTTGCGCCCAGCGGAAGTGGATTTACTGATTGGCGATCCCACGAAGGCGCACCAAAAGCTGGGTTGGAAACCATCGGTTACTTTTGAAGAATTAGTTCGCTTGATGGTAGAAGCGGATATGCAAGCTTTGGGCTTGAATTGTCCGAATGGCAATGGTTCGCACTCGCCTCTGGATCTTGCCACGATTCGCCAGAATGTAGGTAGTATGCACGATTAAGTTGTTTTGACTTGTAGGGGCAAGAGCGATCCCCGTTCCCTACTGAGTAATGAGTGATGAGTTTTGCATTAACTCATCACTCATCAATTTTTGGAGATATCCTGAATCCAGTGGAGGATGGCAAGAGATATGGCTACTTTAGATTTAAGCGATAAACGGATTCTCGTCACTGGCGGAGCTGGTTTTTTGGGGCGTCAGGTCGTAGATCGGTTGTGTAAAGCCGGAGCCGATCAAAACAAGATTACGATACCGCGATCGCGCGAGTACGATCTCCGCTCCTTAGAACACTGTCAACGCGCCGTTGAGCAGCAGGATGTCGTGATTCACCTCGCCGCTCACGTCGGTGGCATCGGTCTGAATCTGGTAAAACCCGCTGAATTATTCTACGACAACCTGATGATGGGCACTCAACTGATTCATGCTGCCTATCAAGCAGGGGTTCAAAAATTTGTTTGTGTAGGGACTATCTGCGCTTATCCCAAGTTCACGCCAGTACCATTCAAAGAAGATGACCTCTGGAATGGCTATCCGGAAGAAACTAACGCCCCCTATGGCGTTGCGAAGAAAGCTTTACTGGTACAACTCCAATCGTACCGGCAGCAGTACGGCTTTAACGGTATTTACCTGTTGCCAGTGAACTTGTATGGGCCGGAAGATAACTTCGATCCCAAGAGTTCCCACGTGATCCCAGCTTTAATTCGCAAAGTCCACGAAGCTCAAGCTAGAGGCGATAAGCAGCTACCTGTATGGGGCGATGGGAGTCCCACTCGTGAGTTTCTCTACTCTACAGATGCGGCTTTGGGTATCGTCATGGGTACCCAGGACTACAATGGCGCAGAACCCGTCAATTTGGGAACGGGTTATGAAATCTCTATTAAGGATTTGGTAGAACTGATTTGCGAACTGATGGGCTATCAGGGCGAAATTATCTGGGAAACCGATAAGCCGAACGGTCAACCGCGCCGCTGTTTAGATACAGAACGGGCGAAGCAAGAGTTTGGCTTCACAGCCCAAGTGGACTTCAAGCAAGGGCTGAAGAACACGATCGATTGGTATCGGCAGCACGCTGAGTAAGCGTGAAAAACTCGCCAGTGTAAAGAACCCGTTTTGCCGAACAAAACGGGTTTCTGCGTTGTCAGGAGCGAAAATAGCGATCGCAAAATAAGTCCGCAGGATATCGAGTCACGGAATGGACGATAGCCCACCCTCGCCACAAACCTTAAGTTATAAGACTTGTGAGCAAAGTCGATCATCAACTGGATAAACAGCAATTGAGGCGATCTCTTCTCAAAACACGGCAATTGCTGCCTGTGGAGGAATGGAGAGAAAAGAGCGATCGCATCTGTACCCACCTGGAATCTTCCCACCTATTTACCCAATCCAAAACGGTCTTAGCTTATTTCAGTTTTCGACAAGAACCTGACCTTAGCCCTCTCATTAGCGCTCGTCGCCAATGGGGATTTCCTCGGTGTGTTGGCGATCGTCTTATTTGGCATCTCTGGAAACCTGGAGACTCCCTACAAAAAGGTGCCTATGGTATTCTTGAACCGCACCCAGATAGCCCTGTTTTACACTCAACAGAGGTAGATTTAATTCTTGTGCCATCTGTAGCTTGCGATGTGCGGGGATATCGTTTAGGTTATGGTGGTGGTTATTACGATCGCTTGCTCAATTCATCTGAATGGGCAACCAAATTAACTATCGGCATTGTCTTTGACTTTGCTTTTTCCCTAGAGTTGCCAATTGATAGCTGGGATAAATCTTTGCAGGGCATCTGTACAGAAACGGGGTTGAGGATGATGCGATGAAATCTCAATTTCTCAATTTTTATTTTTTAATTTCCGCGCAGAGGACATTGTCCTCTGCGCTCCAACCACCTACTTAGAACAAGCATTTGGTTAGGCCAATACACTTACTATAGCGATCCTAAATGAGTTGTGAGAAACCGCCATAGGAAAAAAGCTTTGGGAAGTCAAAGGTTTGACGGTGAGTTACTAATTCAAATAGGAACTTAACGACACCAAATGATTGACACAAGTGGTAGTACTCTCGAATGAATTGTTTGGCCTGCAACCAAATATCTTCAATCGGGTTCTGCTTTGGGTCATTAGGCGCAAAGCCGATGCAAGTAATTTTCCAGTTGGACTCATCAAGTCCTTGATTGACCGATTTCAGGTAGTCTTTGACTGCTTGCGAGCGATGATAGGTCGCGCCATCCCAAATTAGCGCAATGCGAGTGTTGGGATACTGAGCCAGCAGATACTTAAGGAAAGCAATCGTGCCCTCGGAATTGCCTTTTTCAGCCGGTTGAATCAGGCAGCGTTGAGTGTAAACATCCACTGCCCCATAATAAGTCTGCTTGCGGCGTTCGTTGGTGATGGGAACCTCGATGCGTTCGTTGGTTTTGCCCCACACATATCCACACAAGTCTCCCCACAACAAGTGGCATTCATCCTCAAACAAGACCACCAATGCCCCAGAAACGATCTGATGCCGATGAGCTTCTAACCATGCCATAATCTCCTGTTTTTTTTTCTACCAACTCTGGGTCTGCCTTTGGATTGCGCTTCTGCGTTTTCTTCCAGCTAATTCCTGCTTGCTCAAATAAGGTGTAGTAACTTTGCTTGGAGTCAAATCCCACTTCATATTGCTCTTCAATATATGCTTGCAGTTCACCCAGATTCCAGTAGTTCTTGCCCTTTAACCAGGCGATAACCGACTGTCGTTGCGAAGGTTCTAAATAACCAACCGAACCGGGATAGCCCAGTTTCAGTCCAGCTACCCCTATCCGTTTGTACTGCCCGGTCCATTTGCTGATGAAGCCGGAACTCACGCCCAAACTCTCTCCAATTTCTCGATGTTTGTATCCTCTGAGAAACATTTGGACGGCAACAGCCCGCTTGAGTTCACGCGCATCCGGGTTAGAGCCAATAAAGTCGTTCAGATCAGCTAACATAGAGCCATTTCTCAACCTGTTGGAATCTTCTCTAGGTTCTCACAACTGACTTGGGATTGCTATATAATATGACTTAAGTGCTTATGTAAAATAAATTACACATAATAAAAAGTAGAATAAGCTAAAACAAAAGTCAAGAAAACAAGAGACTTATGAGATTTATTAGAGATTTAAGCCGAGAAACT
>NZ_JAMPJZ010000039.1:0-55837 GCF_039961835.1 Trichocoleus sp. ST-U1 | reverse complement strand
CCCCCTTATTCACCCGAACTCAACTTAATTGAAATCTTATGGAAGTTTATGAAATATGAATGGATAGAGATAGAGGCTTATCGGGACTGGAAAAGTTTAGTAAAGTATGTCAAAAATGTGCTAAAAAAGTCGGAACCGAATATGTAATTAATTTTGCTTAAGCACTTAATTAGATTAAAAGCAAGATTTTTTCCAAAAATAAACATCATAAATTAATAATAATAATAATAGAAATAATTATTTATTTATTTTTTTATTGACTGATTCCAATTAAAGAAAACAGCTATTGTCGCCCAATGATAAATTCCAAAACTCAAAAAACAAACGTGATATATCGCCTTTTTACAACTCAAAACTCAAAAGTTAAAACTTTTTGGATGTATGGGTTCCTGGGAGCGATCGCGCTAGTGATGCTTTTTCCTCTACTTTGGCTCATCAGTACTTCCTTAAAATCTCCCACTGAAAATATCTTTCAGTTCCCACCCCAGATAGTGCCACAAGAGCCGACATTCCAGAACTTCATCACCGTTTGGCAAACCAATCCCTTTGGTCAGTATTTGTTCAACAGTACCCTGGTGGCAGTGCTGACAGTGGGCTTAAATCTGCTATTCTGCTCGCTTGCCGCTTACCCCTTGGCACGGCTGGATTTTCGGGGACGAGACATGGTTTTTGCGGCTGTTGTCTCCACGATTATGATTCCGTTCCAAATTGTGATGATTCCCCTGTACATCTTGACCGTACAGCTAGGTTTGAGAAATACCTATTTGGGTGTTATTTTGCCAAGCATCGCCTCTGCCTTCGGGATTTTCCTACTGCGGCAAGCATTTCAGGGCGTTCCCAAAGAACTGGAAGAAGCCGCTCGGATGGATGGCTGTTCGGAGCTAGGCTTGTGGTGGCACGTCATGCTTCCGGCAATTCGCCCAGCACTGGTGACTCTGGCAATTTTTGTCTTTATCGGTTCTTGGAGTGACTTCCTCTGGCCCTTAATTGTCCTTGACCGACCCGAATATTACACCCTCCCCTTAGGCGTCGCCACCCTTGCCGGGGCATTATCTCTAGATTGGCGACTGGTTGCAGCGGGTTCTGTCATTTCCATTACTCCAGTGCTGCTTGTCTTCCTCTTTTTGCAGCGATATATTGTGCCGACAGATGCAGGGAGCGGCGTCAAAGGTTAATGGTGCTTCAGATCAAGGCGATCGCGCAAAGATTTATCAAAACACTCTATCCAACCAGAAATTTCCCTTAAAAACAGAGCGGTGCTACTGTTAGCTTTATTTTCAGTTCCAAGAGTCCTGAATTCGACCCGGAAGCGATCGCGTACGAGAGATTTAAGTGGATTCAGCTTGATCTAAGTCATGCAATCGGGTGATGAAAACTCACCCAATCGGGTGAAATTTGCGGCAACAACCTGGCTGTTTGCGAAATTTCAATGACTCATCTGGATGTTTCAGAAGTACCGATTTAAATTCTTGCAGCGATTCCTTCAGGAGCAGTCACTCTCTATGATTCACCACATTTCTCTCCCCGCTGAAAATCCCCTTCACGTCGCCAATGTCTTTGCAGAGATATGGAATGGAAAGGTTGCCCCATTCCCACCAAACCCAGGCAGTTATATCGTTATCGCCTGCGATGAGTACGGGACGATGATTGAGATTTATCCGGTTGGTACCGAAATGATACCTGGTGAAGGTTACGAGCAGGCAGCATTCATTCAAAACGTTTTGTACTCACCGTTTACAGCTACCCATGCTGCCATATCTGTACCGACGAGCCAAGAACAGATTGAGAAAATTGCCACCCGTGAAGGCTGGCGCGTGCTGCGCTGTAACCGGGACTCGTTTTTTGATGTGATCGAGTTGTGGATTGAGAACAAGCTATTGATTGAACTGCTACCCCCAGAGATTGCCCCTCAATACGTAGCATTTATGCAGCCACAAAACTTGGAGAAGTTGTTCTTTGCCACTGCTACAGCAGCGTGAAACGTGGATTAGACAGGCTGGGCGGTTCCTACTCTGCCTAATTAGACAAAGTTGATTCGCTCATTAATCTTTCAAATTCTGCTCGGAAGAACAACTGAAGACGTTGAGATATAGAAATCAGATTTCTTCCGGATATAGCTACGTTGTCTATGTAAAACAAAGATTAGTTAGATGCACCCTGATGTTTACCCCTGGAGACAAGCCAGGGGTTTTTCTTTTTAAGGGGTTATTTTGACCGATTGATATTTTCCGGAGTTGGGATGCAATTCCTTGAGGCTAGCTAGAACAGATTTCTGATAACCTTTGAGGGGAGTTTGAGTGAGCGTGCGTCAATGGTTTTTGTCTAACTGGCGTCGTGTTTTTCTGCTCCTCTTGTTGGGAAGTGCCGCGATCGCTCCAGCGACGATTTACTATGTGAATGCAGTTACCAGAAGCGATCGCTATACCGATCCTGCCCAAGTTCCGGCTGAGCGTGTCGCCATTGTTCTTGGTGCAGGCGTATTGCCCGACGGTAGCCCCACACCGATGCTAGCCGATCGGGTGAAAGCGGCTGTGCAACTTTATCAGATGGGTCGGGTTAAAAAACTGTTGATGACGGGCGATAATAGCCGCACCGACTACGATGAAGTGAGCGTAATGCAGCGCTACGCGAGCGATCGCGGTGTACCGGCTGCTGATATTACTCTGGATTATGCTGGTTTCAGCACTTATGAAAGTTGCTATCGCGCACGAGAGATTTTTGGGGTGACACAGGCGGTTGTCATCACGCAGCAGTTCCACCTGTCACGCGCCGTGTATACTTGCCGTCAATTAGGTGTGAATGCGATCGGCTTGGGTACACCCGATTGGGGACGGTATGGAGATGGGGTGATGAAATCTTATACAACGCGGGAAGCACTCGCGACGGTGAAAGCCGTTTTAGAGGTGAATCTTCTCCGTCCTCAACCAACTTTTCTAGGACAATTTGAGGGAATAAAGTAGGGACAAGCAAATGTTTGTAAAGATAGTAGACTTCTTGCACGGAGTTTTTTATAAAACCGCAGAGGCAAGAAGTCTATTTGTTTTACGATTTGATTGCTGCAATGCGATCGCTTTGCAAGCTGGAGAATAAGCTTTCCCAGTCGGGATTTTGGCTATCTTCTGCCTCTTTTACCTCAAAGGTGAGATTACACGCTTTCGGTTCTTCTAGCGATCGCACGCACAATTCGGCAATATCTTCCCGGCTCACTTTGCCCCGAATATTATCACCTTGCTCGAAAATTAACGCCTTGCCTCCTGGTTCTTCCGTCAAAGCACAAGGTCTGATAATTGTGTAAGGAATACCACTTTCACGGATACTTTCTTCCCCGCGCAATTTCCAAGTAAGGATTCCTCCTAGTTGGTCATTCATTCTCACCGCTGGTGGTTCTTCCTCTAAATTAATTCCAGGACGACCGGGACGAGTTACACCTGCCGAACTGACCATGATAAATTGAGGCATCGCGCCGCCATAAGCTTTGATAGATTCCACCTGCAAAGCAAAGCCTCCCGGTGAAAACTTTGGATTTAATTCTCCGTCGTATTCAAACTTGCTCAGCATCAACTGGAACGAGCAAATTTTGCTAGGGTTAATTGCTTCGCCATCTTGCAAAGTTTTGGCGCGAAACACAGGAGTTAAGTCAGCGAAGGGAACGCGAACATCGATCCAGGTATTTGCTACGGTATCAAAAGAATAAGAATAAGCAACGCCATCCCATCTGGATTCGGTGCGGATAAAAAATTTGTAGCGTTTTCCATCGCCTCTGACGCGCAATTCCACACCCTCGTATGCTGCCAAATTCATCGGAGTGTCAAAGTTACGGGTACGAACGGAAGCAAAGCCACCAGAGTTGTCGGTTGACACGTTGCCAGCAAACAGCGCTGTGCCTTCTACCAGTTGCATCGCACTCTGGCTTACGCCACCCATAACGACATCATCCACCGCACCCCATGTATCTTTGATGTCATCGGAGGGGTTGCTAAAATCAAACACCACTTTTTCGACAGATCCCCCCTCCGTAAGAGGAGTGAAGGAGTTGGCAGCAACTTGCACTAAGTTCTGGATGCCTTGATAATCCACGATTTCCGGGCTGTCAACGACTTCGGGCATATAAAACTTGATACCCTGATAATACTTCGCCCGATCTGGTGTATCGCCCTCGACTGGCTGCACCCGAACCCCAGTGCAACAAATTACAGCACTAACGTTCGACATCATTTCCGGAGTCAATGTTTCTGGGATGGTGATGTCTCCCTCAAAGAGTTCTACGTTGTCGCCCAGCATTTCCTGCGCTTTCTGAGTATTTCTGACGAGGGCACGCACTGGATAACCCCGTTCAACCAGTCGCTGCACGACTCGTTTACCGACACCACCCGTCGCCCCAGCAACCAGTATCACTCCCACGCGCTTTCCTCCAGTAGATTTGTCTTGATTATCCTTGGTGCGACCTTGCAGCAACCGCTGAAGGCAGTTGAAGAAAGGAATCACCTCGAAATAGGTCAGCGTTTGCAAAAATCTGCCGAAATCCCATTTAGCTCGGTTATTTTGATTCGTCATTTTCTTGTAAAATTCACGTTTTTAGCTGATTCCCTTTATCTTTGTTTAATAGCCCACTAATTTGAAAACAACTCTCTAATGGAGCAAGATCCTTCAGCCGTCAATGCTGAGACTAATTTACTCATCCTCGATCTTGATGGCACGGTGCGCTCGCCACTCTCAGATAACAAGTTTATCCAGCGTCCCGGCGATCAGCAGATTATTAAAGGCGCTGAGGGAGCGATCGCTTACTTTGCCGCGACTGGCTGGAAAATTGTCGGCGTAACCAATCAAGGGGGCGTCGCCAGTGGTAAAAAATCTCTGCAAAGTTGCATTAAAGAGCAGCAATACACTTTGGGATTATTACCAGAGATAGAAGAAATTTATTTCTGTCCTGACTTTGAAGGAAAAAAGTGTTTTTGCGTAACCCCCAGCGATATTGTTAACCACAGCCAACACCCTGAATCTGGGAAGTTTCGCAAACCGAATCCAGGAATGCTGAATTTGGCGATAGAAAAACACTTGCCAGACAAAGTGTTAATGGTAGGCGATCGCTCAGATGATAGGAATGCCGCAAAAGCCGCAGGCATCAAATTTCAGCAAGCAGAAAGCTGGAGGCAAACTTATGGCGATACTGACGTTTGAACAAATGGGGATGAGGATGCGATCGCCGACTCACTCTTTCCAATCCCGATCCGTTGGGTGAGGTAACAATTACTGTGCCAGCATCAGCGATTGATGCTTACGCAACTGTAATTGCCATAGATTTTGCTCCAGCAAATGCAGATTCATCGGTTACTATTTCCTTTAGTCCAAAATTGGCTGTCTTTTAACGCAAAGAGCGCAAAGGTAAGCGCAAAAGTACGCAAAATTAAAGATGTAAGCTTAAGGTTTGTTAGCGCTTATGCTTCAGTTTCAGCCGCCTGGTTTTGAGCAAAAAGTCATAGAAACCTCCCTCGGTTCGATGGTTTACTATACCGCAGTAGAGGACTCGTGGTTAGGGCAACGACAAGCTGAATTGCCACCGTTAATCTTCCTGCATGGCTTTGGTGGCGGAGCTTCTGCCTACGAGTGGTCGAAGGTGTACCCGGCTTTTGCAACGACTCACCGCATATTCGCACCAGATTTAATTGGTTGGGGAGAGTCAGCTCATCCAGTCCGAGATTATCAAATTGCAGACTATTTGAAGACGCTGACGGAGTTTATTGAGAAAATTGCGATTTCTGGAGGAGAGCAAAGCTTTACCCCGGTAAAAGTGGTGGCATCTTTGCTGACGGCGGGTTTCACAATCCGTCTGGCAACTGAACGTCCGGAGTTATTCCAAACGCTATTTTTAGTCTGTCCATCTGGGTTTGCCGATTTTGGGCAAGATGCTGGGCGCAGATTACCGCTTCAAGTAATTGGGACGCCGCTGTTAGATAAGCTAATTTATACCCTTGGCGCGACAAACGAAGTGGCGGTGCGGAGTTTTCTGGAACGCTTCTTGTTTGCTCAGCTAGAACGATTGTCTGAAGAGATAGTAGAGGCTTATTTGGCGTCAGCACAGCAGCCGAATGCAGAATACGCGGCGCTGGCGTTTTTACGGGGCGACCTTTATTTTGACCTTGCCCTGTATATTCAGCAATTGACGGTGCCGACTTTTATCCTGTGGGGTGAACAGGCACAGTTTATCAGTGTGAATCTAGGGAAACGTTTGGCTGCACTCAATCCAAAAGCAATTCGCCGGTTTCAGCCAATTGTAGGAACGGGAGTGCTACCTCATTTAGAGCAACCAGAAGTCGTAATTGGACTGCTTCAAGGTTATTTCTCAGCAGCGAATTGCTAATTGTGTTTTTCTCAGCCTGCGAAGTAGAGCGCAGCTACGCGAATCCTCTTCTATTAAACGGATGCTTTACATCCTTTGTCTGAGCTAACCGTAAATTTGGGATAAGCAATGCGTTGGTGATTATATTGTTGCCAGACTTGGACGAAAACTTCCGCAATGCGGGATAGTTCTTCTCGCGTTAACCCAGACTCAGCTAACTGGCTGTCTTGCCAACGGGCGCGGAGAATTTTGTTAATCATGGAGAGGGCTTGTTCTGGAGTCGCATCTTTAAGCGATCGCAATGCTGCCTCACAGGAATCTGCCAACATCATTATCCCCGTTTCTCGCGACTGAGGAATCGGCCCGTCATAGCGGAAATCTTCCTCCCGCACAATTTTAGTGGGGTCTTTCTCGGCTATCTGCTGCGCTTGGTGATAAAAATAGGCAATCAACATTGTTCCCTGGTGTTCCGGGATAAACCCCTGAATTGCCTTGGGCAAACGGCATCGCCGCGCCATTACCATGCCCTCAGTCACGTGTTTTTTGATAATCTCAGCACTCTTCCAGGGGTCATTAATTTCATCATGCTTGTTGGGACCACCCATCTGATTTTCAATAAATCCTAATGGATCGTGCATTTTCCCAATATCGTGGTACAAAGTACCGGCTCGAACGAGTTCCACATTGCAGCCCAGTTCCCGCGCTGCGGCTTCTGCTAGGGTGGAAACGAACAGCGTATGTTGGAAAGTTCCGGGCGCTTGAGCGGCTAAACGTTTCAACAAGGGACGGTTGGGGTTCGCGAGTTCCGCCAGCCGAATCGGCGTCACCAAGTCAAATACGTGTTCTAGATAGGGACTCAAACCCAGCGCTACAATACTCCAGGCTAAACCGGAAAAACCGCATAAGGCAGCTTCTTGGAGTACGGTGTACCAAATTGAACCCGTTGCGGCACCGAGAATCAGATTTACAATCAGGTAGACAGTGCCTTGAGTTAATCCGACGCCAACGCCAAGGAAAGCGAGTTCTTCGCGCGATCGCATTTTCCCTGCCAGTAAGCTCATCATAATTCCACCCGCAGCACCCGCCACCAAACAATCCCAAGTAATGGGCAGGCTAACCGATAACACGCCACCCAGCAGTCCCACAACGGTGACACCCAACGCAGAACCGTAGAAACTGCCCACCAATAAACCAACTGCTGGCAAATTCGTATAGCGAATACCCAAACTCACTAGCACTGGCGTACTCAAAGTCAGCAGCAATATCAGCAAGTGATCTCGTTGCCGGATTTGGGGATTAAATCGCCGTTCCACCCGCCAGAACGTACACACGCCACCCGTGACCAGAATTCCAAAACCAATCAATCCAGACCAGCTAAGGCTCCGGCGGCTTAATTGAAAATACTCTAACAGCACAAAATCTGCCTGGGAGATGGTTTCACCGGCGCGGACAATCACCTCATCCTGCCGAACTGCGATCGTTTGCAGTGCCACCGCTTTTGCTGCCTGTTCTGCCAGTTGTTTCGTTTGTTCTGGATCTTCTATTAAGTTGGGGCGCAGTCCCCAGAGCAACATTTGGGTTGCCACCGGCTCAGCTTCCGGGGGAACGAGCAAATTCATTTGCACTCTCAACGCTTGCTGTAAGATACTGTCAGGCAAGCCTGGGGGAATCCCTTGGGTGAGCATCCGTTCGGCAACCTGGGGGATGCCGGTTTTTGTTTGCTGCCAAGCTTCATTTGACAAGTCAAGCAGGGAGGCATCGTAGCGCCTTTCTGGATTGCCATCTGAGAAGGCGGCGACAGCTTTGGCGTATTGCGCGCGGGCTTGGTTAATCGTGCTTATTAGGGCTAAAAAATCTTGAGGACTTGCGGCCTGATGGTAAGCTTGGAGTTCGGCGACAGCAGGTGTTGCGGAAATATTCGATTGACCGTTGGCATCTGGCAATAACCCTGACTGGGATTGATTCACTTTCATGTCAGTGTCCACCGCTGCCAATATGGAGCGCCACTCCCACTCCGCGCACTTGCGGAGGTCAATCTGAGTGGCAGCAGACAATATGGCAGTCGGAACCATTGGAAAAGAACCGGCTAGTTGTCGGAGGTCGTCGGCGGTACGAAGGGATCGCTCCAAATCATCGTAAACTTGTTCGGTTACGTCTTGCTGGATCGTCAAGACGGGCACGGCACCTGTGCGGGCTGCCTTCCGTTTTTCTTCTGTGGTGAAAGTATCTACGACATTAGCGTCAAAGGTTGCCCGAATCGTCTGCGGTGCTATCTTGCCGACGGCGAGCTTTGGCGCATTGTAGTAGCGCTGCCCCATTGTTCCGGTGAGGGACACCACTGCCAGCAGCCAAACGATCCGAGGACGGTTTCTGCGGTTTTGGAGAGTAGCGCCAAGACCTAATCCTAGACCTTGCCCTGGTATAGCGGCAGGCGAATCAAAAAGTCGGGATGGTAAAAGACTGCGAAGGGGCTGGTACGTCCGCCGCCATTGATCAAGCTGGTGCGTCAATGACTGAAGCGTCTTCATGTTTATAGTATGGCTGTCGTTTTAGGCGACAGGAGTGATGGTAGCGAAAAGTAGATTGGCATTCATAAAAGGCACCTTACAGCAATCTTTACCCTTAATGGCACCCCTTTGTTGGCTTCATCCTACCTTACAAAACACTGCCCAAATTGCCTATCCCCCTTGGGGGATTTATCCGATTAAATTTAATTTTCTTTGACCAGCTTAGCTTGCATGGAGTAGCGATCGCTGGTATTAAAAAAAATTAACGCCGTTGAATTACATGGGGCGCTGCTACGGCGCTTATTTGCTGGACTTGCTTTGCTGTTGAGGCATCATAAACACCAGACCAAACAGCAAGGAGATTGTCTGCTAGTTGAAACAACTGAGCATCTGAGGCGATTCCCCACTTAGGTTGATTCCAAGATAGCCGCCATCCCATAGGAATGCCCACTGTACTGTTATACGCTCCCGATAAAGCACCCGCGATCGCGCAGGTAATCGAGGGTTGGTAGCCGCTACGGGCAGCACGGGCGACACTCAGGCGAAAATCTTCTAGAGTACTGAGGAAGCAGTAAAAGCCGAGAGCGATGGGGGTACTCTGGGGCTGGGGATTCCGACATAGTTGAGCGATCGCTATTTCTAAGCTCGCATTTTCTGCTAATAAAATTTGGACTTGCTCTAATTGTTGCACCAGAGGCGTCTGGGAATCTCCTAAGAAGGCAAGGGTTTTGGGAATCAAAGTAGCCCGATTGAGTTTTTCTCGAAGGCATTGAGCGATCGCGTATCCCACTGCTAACGCCCCATCTCTTAACTCTGGCTCATCTTGCCAGATGCTGACAACTTGTTCTAAATTTTGCCGCAGTTTGGCTTTATATTCATGGGAGAACAGCACAATCGGCAGTGTGGCAATAATCGCTCCTGGCGTAGGCGTGTTAGCACTGCTCGCGTCTATCTCTAAAAATTTTTCCGTGAGGTGACGCCAATCTGCGAAATCGAATTTACCCCGCTCAATTAAGCTTTCTGCACCCCAAACTGCCATTTTGCCCCAGCTAGGAGGCTGCTGAGACTGTTTTTTGCTCAAAGGGGTGAAATCCCCGAATGCAGCGCCCAACAAGGTGCCGCGAAACCGACTTAACAGAGAGTAGCGCATGATTTCTATCGTAGAGGCGATCGCGACTTAGACAGCGTTCTCTCAACATCTGCCGTGCTATAGTCTACCGTCTCCCCAGTAGAATCGCATCTTCACTGAAAATTTTCCCTTGTAATGACTTCTCCTGTTTGGATATTTTTCAAAAAAGGAATTCCTATCCAAACTTCTATCGAGAAATTATAAGATGAATTGTAGTCATCGACAATATAACATCCATTAAAACTGCGAGTTTTCTTCAGGGAAATATTCCAACTCGGTGGAGAAATACTCCAATATTTAGCTTTTTCACTAGATTCGTTTTGTAAATTTGTTTTACTAATTTTATAAGGAACTTCAATAATATCGATTAAATCATAAGCATATTCATACTTATCCAAAATACTTAGAATATCCTCCCAACTTTGAACTTTTATTTTTTTGTCAAAAATTCGTGAATTCAGCCAAGAATTACCAATTTCAACCAGTTGTTTCGCGATTAATTCTACCCGATGCTTGTCTTGCTTGAGAAACTCTAAATCTTCGGGAAGTAATACCCTGTTGGGTAGAATAGTCCAAACTTCAAAGGAAGTCTCTGTCTCTGTATCAAATGAGAAAGTAGATTTTTTTATACCTGGTATGTCTTCAAAAACTTGCACAGCACTAATGGGTGCTAGGGAGTCTAAGTATTTAGATTTAGTAGAACCTATTTCAACTTCTGGTAAATCTTTTGGGTAATTCTCAGCTAAATGATAATCTGGAGCCTTACATAGCTCTTCTGGAAGATAGGATTTTGTTGAAGTTTGCACTGCGCTTCTCCATTAAAATAATTTTTGTTTCAACAGAGTAGCAGAGCGAGTAAGACTATTCAGTGTTGCAGTTTACTAAAAATAAAGAGTTTTAATTATCAAGTATTTTCATCCGCCTAAAGATAGATAAAAAAATGAATAACGAACACCAAGCGATCGCGCATCAAATATTATAGAGGGAAAACAAGTCAAGTATGGGTAAGAGACATGCAACAACTGAAACTTAGAGTAAGATTCCCTATCTATAGTAAGAATTCAGATGCCAAATGCGCGAATTATGCTAAATTTGGTCGTTCTTCGGAATGGATATGAAAATTCTTTTTCATCGTTGCACTTGGCAGCAAGGCTCACAGCGACTCCAGATTTTAATGGTTATCACTGGCATTTTCTTCATTACCATTCCATCTGGACTCGCCCAGGAGACTGCCTCGCCAAAATCCACACCCGTAAGGATTTCAACTGAAGAACAATATTTTGCTGATGTTGTTGTCAGAGGACGCCCAGTTTTTCAAGTAGGTAGTTTATCGGGAATCAGCGCTCAAGAGCGATCGCAAATTATCAATCGGCGGATTGCCAGTATACTGCTGCAATCAGAGGCTTTGGGGCAAGTCACCGTTAAACCAGACAATCCACGGAAGATAGCCACCTTACAACTCAATAACCGAGTCTTAATGTCAGTAACTCAACAGGACGCCCGCGACTTTGGGGTGTCTGTAGAGGTGCTTGGCGAGAAATGGGCGAACCAATTAAATCAAGCTTTCAAAAAACCCCCCCTAGCCATTGATGTCGGACAGCGACTTTATCTTACCGTGCGCGATCTGGTACGGGACGCCATCAGCAGCTTGCCCTTAATTTTAGGGGCATTGGTCGTCGTTGGCATCACCTGGGTAGGTGCTAGAGGCGTCCGTTACATTGCTTTAAAATGGGCGCAGAAAGAGACAGAAGGCGATCGCAGCACTGAAATTCTGATGGGGCGAGTGGGATACGGTGGAGTCTGGGTTATTGGCTCTGTCATCGCTCTAGGCGTCTTGGGGCTTGACATTGGAGCCTTACTGGGAGCCTTAGGACTCACCAGCGTCGCGATTGGTTTCGCCCTCAAAGAGGTTTTCAGTAACTACATTTCTGGGATGATTTTACTTGCCGCCCGGCCTTTTCGGTTAGGCGATCAAGTGACGATCAAGGAATTTGAGGGAACCGTTACTCAAATCCAACTGCGGGCAACCACTCTAAATACCTATGATGGGCGGAAAGTGTATATCCCGAATCAAGAAGTTTTCCTTGCCAGCATTATCAATAACACAGCTTTCAAGCACCGCCGCAGTTCGGTTACAGTTGGCATTGCCTATGGTGCCAATATCTCTACTGCTAAACAAGTGATTACTGATGCCGTTCTTAAAGTCAAAGGCGTGCAGCCAAAACCAGTGCCAGAAGTCCTTGTCCGGGAACTGGATTCTGGAAAGGTGAATTTGGAAATCCGCTTTTGGGTGAATTCTCGGCGTTTGGAGTTTTTAGAAACCACTTCTAAAGCAAATGAGGCAATTAAAGAAGCCTTGCACAAAGCGGAGATTGAAATACCCACTGAAATTTATACATTGTTAGTACGCAAATCGCAGACTGAGGCTGATGTCTATCCCAGCGACTGGGATTCCCAGAAGCGGCTTCCGAACGGCAAGTAAGCTGTTCTAGGCTCCCAGTCTGTTAGCTCCGAATTGTTAGCTCCGAATAAAGCGCGATCGTGCTTTTACTGCACCTGTGGCACCGATGGAGGTGCAGAACTGACACCGCTTCCCTTGCCTCGGTTGTATTTCAAATAAAACCCTGCCACTACTAACAAGATAATTGCGAGGGTGCCAATACCGAGGGGACTGGGAAGCCAGAATACCGCCTCAACATGGTTCACTTCACCGGGTTTGAGCGTCCAAACTAACAGATGTCCTTTCTCTGAGATAACTGGGTTGAGTGCATTCTCCGCTTTCTCAACACTCCGCGCGCCCCAAGGGGTTCTCAAGCTAAAGTCCAAATCGAACAGCGAACCGGGACTAACGATAACGTTACCGTTAGTAGAAAGAACGCCGAGCGATCGCAAATCCAAATCGTAGCTTAAGTGATTCCGTATCCAGAACAGGAAATTCCCCTGTCTCAGACTCAGGTGGGAATTAATCTTTGGTAAATCTGTATCTGTCGCCGCCTGAGAACCTTTCTTTGCAGGGGGATTAAAAAACTGGTTAAACTTCTCCTCCAGTTCCGCACCACTAGCAAACGGAATTGTCACGACAACTTCCTGGTTTGAGATGCGCTTCGTTTTCCCTTGCAATTGTCGCGCCCGACGCTGAAGGCTATCTAACCATTCCTGTGCCTGCTCGCTGCTCAATGCCGTCAGTTGTTCGCCCAACTTGATATGCTGGACAATCTCGCCACGGTTCGGATTCTCGAACCTCACCCCAGCATCATACTGAACGCAGCCCGACAGCAATACGACCGCTAACAGCATCGCCCAAAGAACCCGCATTTTCGGCAATACTTTACCGAAAGCACCCCTCGCACTCCGACTCAACACAGCTAACTTCACGCCTTTCTCTCCTCCTTACTTCTCTGGTTGCCTTCTCTCGTGCCGGAAGTCGTTCGTTACCCTTGCCGCGCCGCTACACCCAACTGCTGGAACAACAAACTCGGCAAGAAACTACCCCCACCTACCCATTCCGGCTTATCGCCCAAATCCACCAAATTTTTAAACGCCTCAAAAATACTACCAGCCACCATCGTATTCTTGACTCGACCGACAATCTGACCTTTTTCTACCTTGTAGCCTAAATCCAGATTGACAGAAAACTCTCCCGCCATTTGATTCGACTGTCCAGCACCGAGAACCTGATCCACAATCACCCCCTCATCCATGCTGGCAATTAAATCCGCTGTCGATGTCTTCCCAGGCGCAAAGCAGAGATTTACTAACTCTGGGCTGGGACGCGACAAACCACCCCGAAAGCCGTTTCCTGTTGACTCACAGCCAGCCCTGGCTGCCCAGCGCCGATCCCAGTAAAATTCTTTCACTGTGCCTTTCTCAACAAACACTTTGCGACGGGTGGGCATGCCTTCATCGTCAAAAGCACAGGCAGATGGCCCGATGCTGGGGTCTTCAAATAAATTTAAGCGTTCGTCAAAGAGGGTTTCGCCCAGTTTACCGACGAGAGGAGAGGCTTTTTGGACGATACTTTGACCGGAGAGAACCGTCTTAAATAGGCGTCCGATGGCACTAGCGGCGGCTCTAGGATTAAACAGAACGGGGAAAGCTCCGCTCTGAATGGTCGCTGGCTGCTCTGCTAGAGCGTATTTTCGTAACAAATCTTCTAGAAGGCGATTAAAATCTGGGACGCCTTCACGGGCAATATCGGAGCTATAAACCTGGAGAAAATCTTCACCCCGTACCAAATTCCCCGAAAGGCTGGCACTAACAACCTGGCTGGTGCGCGAGGCGTAGACATCCGCACTGGTTGCAATTTTTACGTTATTTGTCCGGACGTGGAACCCCACATCTACCAGAATATCGGAGTTGTAGTCGTGGATTTGAGAAATTAAGCGATCGCCCACTTCCACTAATTCCTGGGTTGCTGGTGGCGTATATTTTTTTTCCGGTTCCGTCACCTGTACATCCGCAGCAAATTCAAACTCAGCCTTATCGCCAATTTCTGAAGTTTGTACGGCAGCATCCACCAAATCTTCCAGCCGCGTCAAGTCAGTGGAACTGGCAAAACCCAGCCTCCCTTCGTGTAGCACCCGCAGCGCTACTCCTTGTAGCGCTTTGGTTTGCAGGGATTTTAAGCGATTGTTTTCAAACTCAACTGGTGTGTCTTGGCTTGATAGATAGTAAACCTCAGCGGAGTCGGTTCGTCCCTTCGCCAATTTCAGAATCTGCTCCAGCGTCGCATCAGTCACCATCTCAGGTTCTCCCGCTTCACCCATACCATCTTAAAGCTACCAGCGGGACTCGTCGCACTACTGCCCTAAATACCGCTGTAAAGACAGACAGGAAGTTTACCGACTGCTGCTAATTGTTCTACGACTTTTAATTGGAGAAAAATCTCCTCAACAACTCAAACAGAAGCTGGATTTGCGATTAGATGAATTTTCCCAACCTAGGAAAGCCCATCCAGTCACGCCATATTGGGCATAAAAAAAGGTTTGCGGGAAGCCAAACAAGAACTCAATCACAGATAAAATTAGCGTTCAAAAATTAAACCAAGCCAATCCACCGAGTGTCAAACCAATGGCAACCAAGGCAACCCAAATAAACAAATTGTCCTTGGTATTTACTTGGCTGAGATCGATGGGTTCCGGTTCTGGACGCTTTTGAGGAGTTTTCGTAGCACCCTGAAGATTGCTCCCCCGGCGAAATTCCGGTTCGCTGTCAGCGAGAGTTGTGAGATCGGGAATCTCTGTCAACCATTCTGGACGCCTGCTGAGTTGCGGGGCTTCCATAATGTAGAGTAAGCGACGGCTTTGCTTGCTAGTTTGTGGATCGGGATGATGTCGCAGCTGTTTGCAGAGGGCGATCGCTTCTGTTGTTTGTCCTGCTGCTTCGTAAGCCGTCACCAGCCAAATCAAGATTTCTCCTCCCAATCGGGAGTTTCGAGTCACCAAGCTACTCGCCTTCTCTAAATGCTGCACTGACTGGCGGTAATTTCCTCGCTCAAATGCTGCTGTGCCAGTCTGGTACTCGGTTCTAATAATTTCCTGGGTTTCTGAATTCACTGTGCCAATTGAATTTAAAGAGAACTTTTTTGTGCTTTGTACGTCATCACCGATAGCCTCTTTAAATTTTAGCGAAGCAGATTATCCTGTAATCAAGACGGCTAAAATCAATTGCCTTTGCCAGGGTTTTCCAGAGCATCCAAAGACAAAAGTTGCCAGCTGCCAGATCGGAAGATTTATCGTCTGTAAGGGGTGGTTTCTATTTCGTTGTTCTAACATCACCCGTTCAGGTGAATCAACGAGGGGAATTTTTCTCGCCTTGCCAGGGTTTATCTTAAGAAGTCATTCAAAATTTCATACTTAGCACCATCCAAAAGATTAGGATGTAAAACCATGCTCAAAACCCTACCTCTGCCGTTGCATCGTTTTCATCGGTTTTGCCTTGCCACCGGCTTAGCACCCTTGACCCTGGGCATTACGGTACTAACCGGGGCGATTTCCCCAGCCAAGGCACAATTAATCATTCAGCAAGGCGTGCCTACTTATGGATTTCCCCAGCATGGAGTTATCCAGCCGTCGTCGGGTAGCTTTGTTTATGGCAGTCCGATTCCCAGTCCGATTCCGATAAACCCAACGACGGGGATGAGCGATCGCGGATCGAGTAATTACTACCGAGTCAATCCCAATCCCTATCCGAGTTATCCCGACTATTACCAGGGTTATCCCAACTCCTATCCAAGTTATCCCGACTATTACCAGGGTTATCCCAACTCCTATCCGAGTTATCCCGGCTACCCGGTGGGATCGCACAGAAGAGTCAACAACTCGACACTGATCAACCCCACCTTAATCAATCCCCAGATTCGGGATTCTATCCTGATTAATCCAGTGATTGTGAATCCGCGAGGCAATCGCAGACGCTTCAACCAACCCAGGCAGATTATTATTCGTTAATCGCGCACGCCTAAGTCATAGACCCTAAGTCATAAACTCAGAGGCGATAATCATCGAGCCGATACCGGCGTCGGTGAAAATTTCTAATAGCAGTGCGTGGGGAATACGACCGTCAATAATATGAGTAGCCCGAACGCCTTGAGCAAGCGATCGCACGCAACATTTCACCTTGGGAATCATCCCACCGCCCACAATACCCTTCTCAATTAGACGCCTCGCTTCGGCGATATCCACTTTGGCAATCAGAGTGGAGGGATCTTTATAATCCTGCAAGATCCCTGCTGTATCTGTGAGCAAAATCAACTTTTCTGCCCCCAAAGCTGCCGCAAGTTCCCCAGCTACGGTATCCGCATTGATGTTATAGGCTTGTCCACTGTCATCGGTTGCCACGCTAGACACTACAGGGATATATCCGCTACTGACCAGTGACTGCAAAAGCTTGATATCAATACTGTTCACTTCTCCCACAAAACCAATGCCCTCTACCCCTTCTGGTCGGGCTTTGATCAAGTTGCCATCTGTGCCGCAAAGTCCAACAGCGGAACCGCCAGCACGGTTAATTAAGGAGACAATTTCTTTATTGACCCGACCCACTAAAACCATTTCCACCACCTCCATTGTGGCGGCATCGGTCACGCGCAGGCCATTTTTAAATTGGGGTTCGATTCCCAGTTTGCCCAGCCAAGAGTTTATTTCTGGACCACCGCCATGTACCACGACGGGACGCAAGCCTACACAGGATAAGAATACAATGTCGCGCATTACCTTATCTTTGAGCGAAGCGTCTTTCATCGCCGCGCCGCCGTATTTAACGACAACGGTGCGACCGGCAAATTGCTGGATGTAGGGTAGTGCTTCGCTTAGCACTCGAACGCGAGTCGCTTCAGCTTTCTTGAGGTATTCGCTATCGTTAAGCATTGCTTAGCAGGATGATGCCAGTAATCGTTTTCTAGAAGTTTAGTGCATACTGGCGTCTGCGGCACGATTAGAGGCGGCTGTTTCCAGTTTTACTGACCGTTATTGTCTGGCTTTGGCTTAAGAACTGTGGGAATAGCTTCAATTACTTGCGTCGCAATTTGTTCGGGAGTTTGCCCCTCGCCAACGGTGATGTGCAGGTCGGCTTGGGCGTACAGCGGTTTTCGTTGCTCAAACCGCTTTGGGAATTCGGTCGCGATGTCAGCGTTTTTTAACAGAGGTCGGGTGGTATCGTTTTGCAAACGGGCGACTAAAAGTTCCACAGGGACATCCAGCCATACGACGAGACCGTGTTGGAGATAGCTCCAATTTTCTCGCTTCAGGATAATACCGCCGCCAGTAGCGATCGCTAACTTCGTATAAGCCGACAATTCGGACAGCACTTGGCTTTCCAGCTTCCGAAAGCTTTCTTCGCCGTCACTGGCAAAAATATCATTAATCGATTTTTTCGCAACTTGCTCAATCACCGCGTCGGTATCGAAAAAGTGATAATCCAGATGCTGTGCCAATAAGCGTCCTACGCTTGTCTTTCCCGCACCCATCATGCCAATCAGGTAGACATTGATGCCCTTGAGTCGGTCGCGCAGGTTCTGATTGCTATTTTCCATCTTTACAATTGCAAGAGCGATCGCTGTCCTAGTGTAACCATCAACGGAAGAAATTTACTTTTTTACCTACATACAAATTTCCAGGTAGCTATCTTTATCTATGTCTTCCAGCGACGATTGCCACTTCTCTACCAATCCGCCGCGCACGCTGCTTCTTACCCAAGGATGCAGATCGTAGCGGGGATTGCCTAGCTCATCTTGTACGTCTTCAATCAAATACCATCGTCTCAGATCCGCTAGTGCTGCATCTAAGTCTAAATCCAGCAATTTCCCAACTTGAGATAACTCGGCTCTGCTAACCGTTGCATCCACCCCACCCAGGTAACGCAGTACATTTTTTGCTGCCACATTGATTCGCTGCCACGCTGCCTCTAGACAGAAGCGGTAGAAGGTCTCTACTTGTCGGCTGGCATGCTTTAATTCCGACAAGATTGGCTCAAGTGCTTGATCGTGGAATACTCGCCCAGCTAGGAAATGCAGTGCTAAGGGTGCGCCGCAAGACAATTGATGCATTTGATAAAGTTGTTCGTTGCTTGCCTGCCTGATTACCGAAATGTTGTTGTATTTTGCCTCATCCTCCAACAATTTAGACGACCATCTTGCTTCGAGTCCTGGGATTTCGATTAATCTCACATACGGAGGTTTAGTTCGGTGTCGGCTGGTAATCAGTGCCCGACTGGGGTTGAGCATTTTGATAAGGTTCGCCAGAATATCTTCAACTTGTGCGGTTTCCGCATTATCCAAGACGACTAGCAATTTCTCTGCTCTCAAACGCTGGTGAACTCGCTCAGGGGGACAATCCAGTTGATGCGCGATTCCATTTAAAAATTTCTTCCACGTCAGCGCCTCAAACTGCTTTTCCTGGCTGATGTAACCATCCACCCACTCACTTTGCCTCGCTGTCACCCACACCACATCCGCGAACAGATTTCTGTCGAGTGCTTCTTTCGCAATTTGGCTGGCAGCTTCAGATTTGCCATACCCTGGACTGCCGCTGAGGGAAAAAATAGAGAGTTCGGCGGGATCGTCTAGGCGGTTCAATACTTCTTGAATGAAGCTTTCTCGCCCCCACACCATTCGACATCGCGGATTGGGGATAAACAAGCCCCGCTGGCGTTTTTTGCCCCGCTCTAGTGGTGCTTCGGCTGGGGCGTTGAGGGTTCCATTCTCCTCCCAGCATCTTGTACCAGGAGTAGTAGACAAGGAGTCTTGAGGAACGACCTGTTCCCCGATTGGACAGGATAGCAAGCTCTGAGAATTGTCCGGAGCATTCTTAGAAAACTCGCTCCATTCATCATAGGAACAGTTCAATAACAGATGACATAAGCCATTGGCAATCCGATACTCGCAGGTTTGGCGGCTCTCCGAGTTCAAAATCGCTTGTAAAGCTTGGCGGGAGGGTTCAAGTGTATTGAGTTGTTTCCGCCACGCACTCAAAAATTCTTGCATTAAGGCACGCTTGCCTTCAGGCTTGTACTTTCTGTTGAATTCTTCGTGTAGCTTTTTCTTTAAGCTTGCGGACAAAAAAACGTTACTGTTATCTCTTCTGAGGTCAAATCCACCAGCCATATAGATACCGATAGACCTTTTTGCGTATTTCTGACAAAATTTGGAGCTTTGTATCAACAAAATCCTGCAAACTATTAACTTGAGCAACCAACTTGGCTTTGAATTACTTTGAAATTACCCTATAATTGCTTTGTTTCAATTTCAGTAATGTTACGGTTGCCTAATAAGGTTAAATTGTGAAGCACGGTAATCTCACTTAGGATCATCAAAGTTGGGTGTTCTACCATGAAAAATAACCTCAGCAATATCCGCGAAGTCGTCCAACACGCTTTGAGTACAGGCTACTTAACTGTTGCAGCCGAAGAACAGCTGCGGAGACTTTTAACAACTAAGTATGGATTAGAAGACTTCAACGCTTTTATGCAGTTGCAGCAAGCTGCAATGCTGGGTCAAGTGAGGCAAGAGTCCCGCGAACTCGCCCTTTCTCAGCGACTTTCCTGTGGGAGATGCTAGCGGCTAAGCCAAGCATTGGCGAAAAATCGTCCTTTCCAGCCCTTTATTAACCCGGTAATGTTAACCCGGTAAGGTTAGACGACGGTTGGTTTCGTATCTCCCAGATGGAGCGTTAATTAGCCCCAAGCTTAATAAAAGAGCCACGTCTTTAGTCGTCATTTCTTCACAAATCTGCTCAACTAATTTGTCAGCGAGATACGCCCTGACAACAGGTGGCAAGGTGAAATTATTCGAGGTTTTTTCAATCAGCGATCGCCGTCGCAAAGATTCCATTGCTTCTAGCTGCTGCCGTTTCGATACTCCCGGCACCACCTCGTCTCGCAAGGAACGTATAGGAATTAACTTGTGACGAATTGCCAGCCAGTACATTACTTTTTTTTCTAAGTCCGAGAGGCGATTGAACTGCCGATCTAATAGATCTCGGATATCCCCAAAGACAACCAACCCTTCTGCTAAAAAGTCGGTAATATTCCCGTCAAAGACATCTTGAATCGTCGTTGCTACAATTTTCAGGACTAGCGGATTTCCCGCATAGCGGTTGATCAGGACTCTACATTCTTCGGTTGAGCCAACTAAACCTTTGAGTTGCAGTAACTCTTGTCCATCGGATGCTGACAACCCCCTCAGTTCTAAGGAACGAATGGGTAAGTTTTCCCCTTCTAAGGATGCAATTTCTTTCGGTTTCTCCCGACTGGTGAGAACCAGACAGCTAGGATGGCGTTCTTCTCCCAGACGTCGGAACAGTTCCCCATATCCCTCATATTCGGGACGATAGTATCCAGCGTGTTGGATAGGAGATAAAACTTCCTCAGCTCGATCGAGGACGATCAGACAGCGGTGCGATCGCAGATAAGCCATCAGTAGGGAAATTCCCTCGTCTGCGGTTGCGTGACCGATGATTTCCTGTCCCTGCGACAGAAATTGAACCAAGTTTGCCACCAAATCTTGAACTGATGGAGCATGACGTAGCGATCGCCAAATTACAAACTCAAAATCTTGCTGAATCTGTTCTGCTAGCTTTACAGCAAGAGCAGTTTTCCCGATTCCCCCTATCCCCAACAATGCCACTAAGCGGCAGCTGTCGTGGACAATCCACTGCTCTAAGGTTGCCAGTTCTTCCTCGCAACCGTAGTAAGCTGCTACATCAATCACTTCTTCCCAATCCTGGGAAGCGCTCGCCGTCCCGATGGCAGATGTCTCAGCTTGACCGTGTTCGGATACGTTAGCGGAATCTATTTTATATCCAGCTTTTGAGAGCAAGTTGGTGACGCGGCTCCAGTTCTTGATTTTTATAACGTCACCCGTCTGGCGAATCAGGAGTTCTTGAATGTATTTGTACAGCCCATTCGATAAGTAAACTCTAACGGCACTGCTAGTGCGACTTTTGTAGACAGTGTCTGCTATTTCTGCTGGACTATAGCCACACAACAATCCTCTTAAGAATTTCTTCTCAACTGGCGTCAAACTCCTTCCTTTGGCAGATGCTAAATCTAGATAAAGCTTCTCTAAATGCCAATTATTTGCTGCTTCTGTAAACTCGTCGTCCTGCCGCTCAACAGTTGATACCATTCTCTCGCGTTGCTAACCCCAATAAAGGCTGTCAACGCCTGATTCTAACGGATTAATTATGAAATCCTAACGAAGTTACGATGAAGTTCTAACGAATTTAATAACGATTGTTAGATGAAGTTTCTTTAATATTTTGGCTATCCTTAAATTTTAGGGAGACTTTATCTAACTTTCATCTAAAGTTCATTAAAATTTCACAGTTTTTGAGAGGGAGAAAAGAGGTGAAGCGATGGTTTTCCTAGGTTTTAACGGCATTACCCTACCCTGCGGCTCAATTATATTGCCCTGCCTCAGAAAAGGCATCCGTAAATTAACTGACGTGAATTCCCTATTTCAAAACCTAATGGTTTCTCCTGGTGTTGATTGAGTTGGTGACAAATTATGATGCTCATCCGCGAACTTGTCGAACAAGCACTGACTATTGGATATTTAACCGTTGAAGCTGAAGATCAACTGCGACAGTTATTAAGAAAAAAGTATGACAATGAGGATTTTAATGCCTTCATGACCTTGCAGAAAGCCGCAATGACAGGTCTTGTTAAGCAGCAATCGCGCGAACTGATGCGGTTATAAGCAGTGGTTTGGAGTTAATTCTTGGGGTTAATGACTTGAGCATTCAGGAGTCAAAATAATAAAGCGTGTGAATGCTTCCCCGGAGAGGGGTTGAGGGAAACCCTCACAAAAAAAAGTCACCCTCTAGGCTTATCGGTTCTTCCAATCAGTGTCAAACTCGTCGTCCTCGTCTTCAAATCCCCAGTCGTCCTCATCCGGATTGGTTTTCCGTACAGGTTCAGGTTCCTGATAGGGCGGGGTAATTACCCGGTAACTAGCATCATAAACGGCTTCAGTTTTTCCCACCCCAGAATTGCGCGGTTCCCGGTAGCTGTAAGAATAGACGGAACCCGATCGAGAGGCGCTTTTCGGTTCTTGCTGACGCTCGTAAGTTGTACGTTCTTCTACAGATTCTTTTGCAAACGGTTGTCGGCTTGGAGTGCGATCGCGCGGTTCCTCTGATTCATCCCCCCAATCATCATCCTCCGCAACCTCCTCTTCCCAGTCATCTCCATCCGCATCGGTATTCGTTGGCTCTGGCGGAGGGGGAGGGGTGTACCTGGTTTGTTGAGTGGTAGAGGTTTGTTGAGTGGTATAGGTAGATTGGGCAGTTTCCCGCCGCGACTGGTTGGCACGAGGGGGTTCTGTAGCTTCTAGTTTGCGGATGCGTGCTTGTAAGGGACGCCGTTGTAGATAGCTCAACAATTGTAAGAAACTGCCAGTCAGGGCACCCGTTGCGATCGCTGCCAAAATCCAAACCCCTACAGGTAGCGCTTGCGTCTTAGCACCCAAAAATACCAGCGCTAGCACCGGCGACAAATTTTGTAAAGCAAGTAGTGCTACGGACCCTAGCACCAACATCAGCAGTAAAATCCGAATCGCAGGCATAATCTATTAAAAATTAAAAATTAAAGCTTAAAAATGCAGAATTTCTTCTTGTATTTTCAATTTTACATTTTTAATTTTTCATTTTCCTTCCCATCGGTTAATCGGGATACAGTCAATATCTAGCTGATCTAAGGCACGCGCCACCACAAAGTCTACTAAGTCTTCAATTGTTTGGGGATTGTGATACCAAGCAGGAATTGCTGGGACAATTCGGGCACCTGCTTCTGCCAAAGCCGTCAGGTTACGCAGGTGAATCAAGCTAAAGGGCGTTTCGCGGGGCACAAGAACCAGTTTCCGCCCTTCCTTGAGTTGGACATCTGCTGCTCGCTCCAAAAGGTCGGAACTTAAGCCAGCTGCCAGTTTCGCCACGGTACTCATACTACACGGCATAATCACCATCCCTAGGGTGCGGAAGGAACCACTGGCAATATTGGCTCCCACATCGCCCCAAGGATGGCAGTAAAGTTTACCCTGCGTTTCGACTCCAGCTTGCTGTCGCCAAAATAGTTCCTGTGCCACTGCTTCTACAGGCATCCGGATAGTTTGCTCTGCCTGCCAAACCATGTAAGTAGATTTGGAGGCAACCAGTTCAACGCTGTACTCAGCTTGGAGCAGAAATTTTAAGGCACGTACGGCATAAATTAAGCCAGAGGCACCCGTGATGCCGAGGATAAGGGGTTTGGTCATTAGTAGTAGGTAATGGGTAATTAGCTAAACGGTTAATGGCTCATGGTTCTTGAACACACCATGAGCCATTAACGATTAGCTATTCATCCAATTCAGGATCGGCAGAAGGATCTGCTTCTATATCCTCATTGCTGGCTTCGCTACCGCCGCCGACAATGACCAAGTCAATTTGCTGACGATAGTAATCAACGCTCTTAACTTGGACTTCCACGCGATCGCCTAGACGATAAGAAACGCGGCTTTTCCGTCCAACCAGACAAGCATGACGAGAGCGAAACTCGTACCAGTCATCTTTAAGAGAGCTGACGTGTACCAGTCCTTCCACTAGCAAGTCTTCAATTTCCACAAAGAACCCGTACGACTGGACGCCGGTAATTAAGCCCTGGAAGACCTCTCCCGTGCGCTCCTTCATTAGCTCGGCTTTTTTGAGTCCTTCCAGATCCGCTTGTGCATCTGAAGTCAGCTTTTCACGCTCGTTGAGATGCACAACGATACCCTGTAGCTGGCTTTCTAAATCTTCTTGCACGTCTGGTGGCAAGACATTCCAGTTGATATTGCCGTGGGCGGAACTATGACGCAGATTCACGCTTTCTTTGGCGCGAGTGGTTCGGCGATCGCGCCCTTTCTCGAATACAGCAAGCAATACCCGCGACATCAGTAAATCTGCGTAGCGTCGCAGCGGTGAGAGACAGTGCGTGTAAGGGCTTTCGTCCTCGCCGATTCCCAAAGCCAAACCAAAGTGAGAGCCGGGAGCTGTACTGTAACCACAGGGTCTCAGCGTGGACTGCAACAGATACATCAAGACTCGCTCTGACTGGGATTGAGCGAACATTTGAGTAAAACGTTGATAATCCCGTGATGTCACGGCTTCTTCCTGCTCTAAACGCAGTTCCATGCCTAGATTACTCGCCAACTTCATCAATTCCTGCACATCCTCCGGGTCTGGAGAAGGCTGAATGCGATAGGTTGCAGGCAGAAAGAGTGCTTGCAAATGGGTTGCGATCGCTTGATTTGCCAGGAGCATCAACTCTACGACTAGAGAACGCACTCCTCCCGAAAATACAATCGCTCCTAGGATGCCTTCATCGTTGTAGGGCAATTGAGTACCGGGCAGATTCAGTTCAAATCCTCCCCTCCCTAGGCGCTGTGCTTTCACTGCCGGACTCAGCTCGTAAAACAACTGACTGAGCATTTCAAACACTGGCGCTTCGGCATCTTGATGACGCTCTAAAATTGCTGTCGCTTCGTCGTAACTGAGTTGGCGATCTACTTGAATCACCGTGGGTTGAATCTCATACTCCACCATTTGTCCGGTGGCGGAATCGAGAGTTAACAGTACCGAGATCGCTAAGCGAGCTTCGCCGGGTACCAAGGAGCAGCGACTGGCAACAGCATCCGGCAGCATTGGCAGCACCATGTCTCCGAGATAGACGGTGTTTCCCCGCTTGCGAGCTTCCCGATCCAGGGCTTCTTGTGGCTCAATGTAGTGGGCAACATCCGTGATGTGGACGCCCAACTGCCACACTCCAGCCTCTGTTTTGTTAAGAGTCAGAGCGTTTTCTGTGACGTGCTGAGCGGTTTCGTTCTCACTTCCCGCTCCTGAAGGCTCAGGAATAAAGGCAAGAGTTAACAAATTCCGCAAATCCAGCCGGTGCTTGAAATCTTTTTGACTTGGCTGTTTGGGCAATTCCTCTGCGGCTCTAAGCACCTCAGATGGAAAGTTGCGAGGTAAGTCGTGCTTGCAACAGACAATATCAGTGTCTGCGGCAGCTTCTGCATTGCTGCCGAGAATGCGAGCGACTTTGCCAATCGGCGGCTGCGATGCCAGGGGATAGCGTAAAACTTCGACGTGAACCAGGTAATCGACGGCTTCCGCCAAGTTTTGACCGTTCGGATGCAGATTCAGTTCAAATAGCAGTCGATCGTCTAGAGGGACGGCTCTAAAGCCGGTTTCGACTTGCTTGACTCGTGCTAAGACCGAGGGATTGGCTCGTTCTAGAATCAGCCGTACTTCCCCTTCTGGAGAGCGTTTGCGGTTTCCTTCTTTGGTGACTTTGACGAGAACGCGATCGCCATTCCAAGCAGTACTCAGATGGCTCTCTCGGACGTAAATATCCTCCGCTCCTTCTACCTCCTGAATGGCAAAGCAGAACCCTTTACTCGAACAGCGCAGTTTGGCTTCGACGACATCTTCTTCTTGGACGCGCCGATACTTACCGCGATCTTTGACCAAAATGCCAATTTTTTCCAAGGCATCCAAGGCAATTTGTAGTTTAGTTAAGCTCTCTTCATCCTGGCAACGCAGTTTTTTTTCCAGAACCTTAGGAGCAACTAATTTGTCATCTGTGAAATTAGAAAGTAGTGTAGCGATTGAAAATTCCATGCAGCTATGAGTTTGCCTCCACCATAAAAACAATTCTGTTTGTCTAAATTTGTCAGCTGATAGAGACGAGCTAACCTTGTCTCTACAACAGTTGCTTCTTTCTTCTTACCGACTACTGACTGTTGACCGCTGACGATTGAAAGCGATTTTTCTCCTTGTTATCCTGACGCCATGCTTAGAAAGCATGGGTATTTTTACCCTGATGTGGCAGCGCCAAATTCGCCGCGTTTTTAACAGATGTCTCGCTACTACCTGGGTGGCGCGTTTCTCACCCTACAGTATGCGAAACCTTGTCATCGTCATCGAACGCGATGCTCTAGCCTTCTTAGCGCTACACGAGGAGATGCATATCGCGATATACGCTATGCGAGGAGTCGCAGTTAATCGCGGCATACACTACGCGAGCGGAAGATTTTGGACTATCGATTTTAGACTTTGTAAACAAACAAAATTTTGTCTTTTTACAGATTTTGGACAACAGACGGCTGCGTTTGGTAGTCTCTAGTCCACGGTTGGTCGTCTTTAATCTACAGTCCACAGTTGAGCGTCAAGGGAACATCGTCAGGCAACCATCCCTCCTTCAGCCCGCCTTTGCGAATATCAAGCAGATGTCCCGAACAAGAACTCCGGATGCAACCAGCGCCTGGCAGCAACCAGTGCTTTCTCTGTTCAGGTGCTTGACGACAAAAGCGACGACAAGCACTTTGTCTGACTGCCTTTTCTCAAGCCAACCACTGTGAAACGGACTCGGTCACTTGCGAGCGTAGCGGGCAGTAGCGAATGGTTTTATACCATACCGATGAACAGTCTCTAATTATTTTAGTTTCTTGCGGTACCTTCTCTAAAATCGTTTTTCAGGGGGCGTACTATACTTAACGTTGATGGGAGCCAAAAAACCCGACTAGGTTTGGGTGGCGTGGAGTATTATGTTTTCTCAATTCCGAGTTCGTTATCCCTTAGGCAGCCTGACCACTGAGTTACTGACCATTCATGAAGGAAAGTACGTGGTCAAAGCCGCTGTTCAAGTCGAAGGTGTCATCCTAGCGACAGGTTTGGCAGCAGCCGGTGAGATTGAGCTGGCAGAAGACAAGGCAACAGCCAGAGCGTTGAACTGTTTGGGAATTCCTGCTGGAAGTTCTAGCCACAACACTCCAGTTACGCAGTCTGATGCTCAGATTACGCAAACTGTGGCGGTTGAGGTGCCAGTGGGGGCGATCGCTAACCCCAGACGCGAAACGGTCATTCCGTCAGAAAGCCCCTCGCAGCCAAGCCCAAATCGGCTGTATTCCGATCCAGTCAGCTTCAATGATATGGCTGGAATGTCCTTCTCAGATCGGGGGCAAAAAGAACCTGCTTCACCACCTCCCGTCGTGCTATCGAATCAGGATGTCCCGTTTGCAGAAGAGTATTCCCCTGCCCATACTGAGCTTTATGGGGATGATGCTGCGATCGAGACACCCGAAGAAATATCGGGAGGCTTGTTTAGCAGCCAGCATAATCAGCCAATGACCTCATCGCCTGGTTATCACGCTAGCGAAGAGGTTATTCAGCCAAGTCCGATGGATATGACTATCGGCAGCACAAGTTCTGCTGCTGAGGAGATGGACTTATCCGAAGCGATGGCTAGAACGACGGTAGAAATTAAGCGTTTGCGCTGGACTGCTGAGCAAGGAAAAGATTATCTGAAGCGAACCTACGGTAAGCGAGGTCGTTCGGAGCTGAATCAGGAACAATTGCTGGATTTCCTGCGCTATCTTGAATCTCTCCCAACACCGGAAAAGTAACTGAGCAACATTGTCAATAAAAAATGGGGGAAGCTCCATTTTTTATTGACGGGATGTGTAATTTTCTGTATTTCTCCCTCAATCAATCGGGAGCGAATGCTCGTGGATTGATTAACCTCCTATTTTTGCGTAGTAGGGACATAGCATTGCCATGTCCCTACAAAACGTGAACGAGCGTAAGTTATTTAATCTATGTTCCTGAGGGGAGCTCACAACATTTGCTTGACTCGATCCTCCCAAGCCCCCTCGATGGAGGGGCTAACCAGAAATTGCACGTCCGTTAACTTTTAGTTCTCTATACCGCTGCAACGGCTGTGCGGGTAGCAGAGGGACTGCGTTTAATCACCTGATCGATCAAACCGTAGTCCTTGGCTTCCTCTGCCGACATAAAGAAATCGCGTTCGGTATCTTCCTCAATCCGCTCGATGGGCTGACCTGTGTGTTTAGCCAGATATTCGTTCAGCTGTCTTTTGTGGTACAGGATTTCCTTGGCTTGAATCTCAATATCGGTGGCTTGACCTTGAGCGCCGCCGAGAGGCTGGTGGATCATGATCCGGGAATGAGGCAGACTCATCCGCTTGCCTTTAGCACCCGCGCTGAGGAGGAAAGCGCCCATACTAGCGGCTAATCCGAGGCAGATGGTGCAAACATCCGGGCGGATTTGATTCATCGTGTCAAAAATGCCCATGCCTGCGGTGACGGAACCACCGGGAGAGTTGATATACAGGTAAACGTCTTTCTCTGGATCTTCAGCGTCTAGAAACAGCAGCTGAGCCACGATTAAGTTGGCAAGGTCGGAATCAACCTGTTGTCCCAGGAAGATGATGCGTTCCCGGAGGAGCCGGGAGTAGATATCAAAGGCACGTTCGCCACGACCTGATTGTTCGATAACGGTAGGAATCATGGAGTCTGCTTTTTCGGGTGATTTTTCTTAATTTTAGCGATTGTAGGAGAAAGTACCGGGTGCTGGAAATACTACCGATACAACCCTAGCGAGAAGGTGCGCTTGCAGCAGGTGGATTGGGCTTGTCGGCTGGAATGTAGAACATCAGGGAAAACCCGTCGCTAGCACTGAAAGGGTAGGCGTGTTTTGTCGTTGTGTCCTCGGGGGTTCGGTTTTTCAACAGCGATCGCATCTTGCTGGTTGTCTTCGTCAGGAAACAATCGCCCAACTGGGTGAATCAATGGGACGAAGTGCGATCGCTATAGCAAATCGTACTGTTAGAACTATTCGGGGATGGAGGGAACCGAGTCATGCCTAAAAGACTTCTGCAAGCCGCCACGATCACCTTGTTGCTCAATGTAATCGCAGCATTAAGCGTCCCAACAACAATTCAGACACCGCGATCGCTCTCAACTGCTCAACCCAACACTAATGGGGAGTTGACTGGATCGACTTCTGTACAGATGCGTCCTTATTAACAAAGGAGTTGCTCGATATGACCGTGCAATTTAAAGATTTAGAAGCGATCGCTCAACAGAAGATTGACTTAACGCCAACAGCAGCACTGGCTGCACAGACTCGGCAATATCAGGATGTACCTTTAGAAGAAATCTACGATTTACTCGAAAGTGTCACAGAACCTTTTACCGTGTTAGCGGATTCTCTTCCTACACCACTCCAACAAAGTGCCCGACAAGAAATTGAGTTTTTTGCCTGTTTGTACCAACAGCGCCTCGATCGCCCCTCCATCAATCAAGCCAGAGATAGGATGCTTTAATTGATGGAAGTTATTGGTAGGCGCGGTAGCGAAGCGGTGTTGCTCTTAGCACGCTCCTAGCACCCCTGTCCTAGCGCTCTAGTTGCTCGCTTGGATAGGGGTGGCATCTATAATCTACACAAGCTATAGCGGCTGGGGTGCTTTTCTTTTTCTCATCCCTGTGCTTCCCGCGAACCAGGCAATGTTATTCAACGCCAAAAACATAAAGAACCCTAAAAAAGAAAAGAACCTAATTTTTTTATAAAGAAGAATAAAATCTTTATATATCAATATCAGATTTTGTGACAAAAGGAAATTGAGTTAAACATGAAAAAAAGCATTTTTCTATTTTTGTTGTTAGCCCTGAGTTCTTTTTTAGTAGTTTATTATTACTGGAAACAGGCAACCCAACTTCCTGAATGGTATATTAGCAAAGAAAAAGCTACAAATTCCCAAGTTAGGCAAATTAACTTTCGCAATGAAGCTGAAGTCCAAACAGTCAAAGACAGATTGCAAAGAAATGTTGATGCCAAAATAGAAAATAGCATTGGGGCTAGCCAAGGATTGCCAACAAAACTAGGCAGACGCGATGGAGGTGATGAAAAAACTGCTATTGATAAAATTACCGAAAACCCGCAAGCGGAATTAGGCACTCAAAATATAGAAATTGATTTGAGCGAACATGAAGTTAATGATTTGGTAATTTCAACAATTGCTAAAGATAAAAATACCAGTAAGTTACTGGCATCTACCAAGGGCCTCAATACAACCATCAAGAATGGTCAGGTAGAAAGCGGGGTTGTATTCAATGTCTCAGAAGTTCCCAAAGAAGAACTGAATCAACAAGAGAAAGAATTGTTGGAAAAAGTTATAAAAACATTCCCTTTTTTAGAAGAGAAAGAAGTTTATATTGGTGTGGAAGGTAAGCCAAGGGTAGAAAATGGGCAATTAAAACTTGAAGAACAAACAAAAATAAAAGTAGGAAATTTGAGTTTTACCACAGCAGAACTTTCCCAGCGGCTGGGAATTCCTCAAGAGAAGATTGAACAAAGATTGAAACTGGAACTGGAATTGGGACGTTTAAAAATAAACGATATCGAAATTAAAGAAAATAACGCTTCGCTCAAAGGTTCGGTTAACTAATGTACTCACCCAGCCACGATTGACCAGAATCTAGCGTGGGATGGAGCGATCGCTCCATTCATCACGCTAAACTGCTAGGGGTGAAAACGTACTCATATCGAGTTCTGCTATTAGCCCCATGACCAATCGCCTCAATCAAGCTGAAAGCCTGTACCTCCGCAAACACGCTGAAAATCCCATCGACTGGTGGCCTTGGAGTGAAGAAGCCCTAGAAGCTGCCAAGCGGGACAATAAGCCAATTTTCCTATCGATTGGCTACTCCAGCTGCCACTGGTGTACGGTGATGGAAGGAGAAGCGTTTTCCGACCAGGCGATCGCAGACTACATGAATGCCAACTTTATCCCGATCAAGGTAGACCGGGAAGAACGACCTGACATTGATAGTATTTATATGCAGGCGTTACAGATGATGGTAGGTCAAGGCGGTTGGCCCTTGAATGTCTTTCTCTCTCCTGAGGATCGGGTGCCGTTTTATGGCGGTACATATTTTCCGGTAGAACCGCGCTACGGGCGTCCCGGATTTTTACAAGTGCTACAAGCGATTCGTGGTTACTACGATACAGACAAAGCGAAGTTGCACGCGGTAAAAGAAGAACTTCTGGGTCATCTCCAGCAAGCAGCCATTCTGCGACCAAGTATGGGGACGGGTTTAAAACCTGCCTTGACCAACAAGGATTTGCTACAGCAGGGGTTAGAAACGAATACCGGGATAGTGGCTTCTAGCGAACATGGCGCTAGTTTCCCAATGATGCCCTATGCCGAGTTGGCGCTGCGAGCAATTCGATTTAATTTTGAATCCAAATACGACGCCAAGCAGGCGTGTACCCAGCGCGGTTTAGATTTAGCACTGGGCGGGATTTACGACCATGTAGGCGGCGGTTTTCACCGCTACACGGTCGATCCGACTTGGACGGTACCGCATTTTGAAAAAATGCTCTATGACAATGGTCAGATCGTGGAGTATCTGGCTGATTTGTGGAGTGCTGGGATACAAGAACCGGCATTTGAAAGAGCGATCGCAGGTACATTTCAATGGCTAAAGCGAGAAATGACGGCACCGCAGGGTTATTTCTATGCTGCCCAAGACGCGGATAATTTTACCCATCCAGAGGAAGCAGAACCAGAGGAAGGGGCATTTTATGTCTGGACGTACCCTGAAGTAGTCGAATTGCTGACTCCAGACGAGTTAGACGAAATTCAAGTGCAATTTACCGTGACGCCGGGGGGCAACTTTGAAGGCCTCAACGTATTGCAGCGCCGTCATCCGGGTATTTTGAGCGAAACAGTAGAAAGGGCACTCGCAAAGCTATTTGAAGCGCGTTACGGTACGTCTCCCACTGCCCTAGAAACCTTTCCTCCCGCCCGCAATAACTACGAGGCAAAAACTGGCAACTGGTCGGGTCGAATTCCGCCAGTGACGGATACTAAAATGATTGTGGCTTGGAATAGCCTGATGATTTCAGGGTTAGCCAGAGCTTACGGAGTATTTGCTAAGGAAGAATATCTGTCTTTAGCTGGAAAAGCAGCTAATTTCATTTTGGATTGTCAGTGGGTGGAGGGGCGCTTCCACCGTCTCAACTACGACGGAAAACCTTCTGTACTGGCGCAGTCGGAAGATTACGCTTTGTTTATTAAAGCGCTGCTTGATTTGCACCAAGTAACTCACGCTAGTTTCTGGATGGAGAAAGCGATCGCCCTCCAAGAAGAATTTGACGAATTCCTCTGGAGTGTGGAACTAGGTGGATACTATAACACCGCCAGCGATGCCAGTAGCGATCTGTTAGTGCGAGAACGCAGCTATGTGGATAATGCCACCCCGGCTGCGAATGGAATTGCGATCGCTAACTTAGTGCGTCTGGCTTTACTCACTGAAAATCTTACCTATCTCGACCGCAGCGAACAAGCTTTGCAAGCCTTCAGCAGTGTGATGCATCAGTCACCTCAAGCTTGTCCGAGTTTGTTTACCGCCCTGGATTGGTATCATCACTGTACACTGGTTCGCACTACTATCGACCACCTAACTCCTTTAGTTGCTCAATATCTGCCTACAACAGTATCGACGGCGGAGTCGAATCTGCCATCAGGTGCGGTCGGGTTAGTTTGCCAAGGACTAACTTGTCTGGAACCGTCCCAAAGTCGCGACCAAATGTGGGAACAAGTGCAGCGAAGTCAAATTCGCAATTAAAAGTACCAAGTTAGAAATTAAAGAGGTAAGATTTAATTCTTCTTTTTTAATTTCACCTTCGGAATTGGCTTTAGCGATTAGCCGCAATTTATTTTAGGATGGTGCTTCACAAATCATTTAGGGCTGCGATAGCAATCCTATTTTAATTGTGAGATGCTAGATTTCCGAATCCCCGACTTCTCTTAGCCGTCGGGGATCTTGCCTTTACATACAATTATTGAGGGCTACGATATAGACTTTTTATTTTATTTTTGTTAAAATAAAATCGATAAGGAAGAACTAGCTTTTAATATTTAAATCAGACATATTTCTATTATTTAAGGATACCTTGGGCAGCCTAATTAAGAAAGTCATATTAAATAAAAATTTTGCGCGATCGCCTGCAAGCCGTTATCCCCACTCGTAATTAAAAATGTAAGGGTCAGCAGATTTGCACAACTAATCTAACGGTTGGTTGCGATTAGTTATTAGCTCTGAATTATCACCAATAACTAATGACAGCTTCAACATAGGTTTCTTTACGCTCTCCTACTTAATTTTTAATTTCAGAAGGCGGAATTTTCTCAAGGCTAATTAAGGCTTCCATCACTGATTTCACTACAGGTGCGGCTACGGTGGAACCATAGACCTTGCCCTTCGGTTCATCGACAACAGCTAGAACCACATAGCGGGGAGCATCAACCGGAAAAATGCCCACAAAGCTAGTGATTCTGGCAGAGCTAGAATATCCCCCAGTAGCGCTGGCTTTCTGGGAAGTGCCCGTTTTCCCTCCTATTCGATAGCCTGGGATTTGCGCCGCTTTCCCGGTTCCCTTCGTGACGACCGCTTCCATCATTTCTAACACCGTCTGAGTCGTCGATGGGGAAAAGACGGGGCGCGGCGTGGGTAGCGTTGGCTGCCAGTACATCTGCCCTTGGGAGTCGATGAGTCCCCGGACGAGATGAGGAGTTACCAGTTTGCCGCCATTGGCGAGAGCAGCGTGCAACTGAGCCAGATGGATGGGGGTGAGAGAAAAGCCCTGACCAAAGGAGGTGGTAGCGGGTTCAATTCGAGATGACGTAAACTGCTCTTGGCTTTTCATTTGTCCGGGTGATTCAAAGGGCAGGTCGATACCAACCGCTTGCCCCAGCCCCAGCCGTTCCAGCCAACCGTAGTAGATACTCGGCTTGAGTTGTTGGATAACTTGCACCATGCCGACGTTGCTTGACTGTTGCAGAATCTGAGAAATCGACAGGGCACCGTGACTGCCCTCTTCAGCATTTTTGATCTGCCAGCCAGCTACCTGAATCTGACCTCGATCGTAGAATACAGTGTCGGGTTTGATGGCTCCCGCTTCTAGCGCGATCGCTATATTGAGCGGCTTAAACGTCGAACCCGGTTCGTAAAGGTCTGCCAGCGCCCAGTTCTTAAACAAACCTACATCCGATGTAGAGTACTCATTCGGGTTGTACGTCGGCTCTGCAACCAGGGACAGCACCGCACCATCCCGCGCATCCATCACGATGATAGTGCCCCGTTTGGCACTAAACAACTCCATTTGTTGCTTGAGGGCAGAACGAGCAGCACGTTGCAGGCGATTATCAATTGTCAGCTGGAGTTGCAGTTCATCAAAATGCAGCAATCCTTCGGGCACGTGATCTGGCATCAACGTTCCGTTACCAGCGCGGCTCAGTCGAACGGTGCGAACAGCCCGGGTGAGTAAATTTTCCTGGCTATACTCCACACCCGCCTGACCTCGATGATCCACATCCACATAGCCCACGACGTCTGCGGCTAGATCCTGCTGGGGATAGAGGCGGGCGTAATGTTGAATCAGCTCTAAGCCATCGGTTCGCAATTGGGAAATACCGTCAGCTTCTTCTTCTGTCAGGGCGTAGGCAACCCGAATTCCACTTTCCTGCTTGTTGAACTGCTTAAGCAAATTGTCAGCAGAAACTCCCAAAATCACCGCCAATTTCGTCGCAATTACCTGTTTGGATTGTTTAAACAGCTTTGGATGGGCGTACAGCGTATAGGCGGGACGGTCAGTTGCCAAAACGTTACCACTGCGATCCACAATCGAGCGTCGGGGAACAAAGGGGCGCAGATAGACCATCTGCTGCTGTCGCGCTTTTTGCAGCAGGCTCGGTGCCTGCACCACTTGTAGGCGATACAAATTGATCGCAAGCCCTAGCCCGCTCAGAGACATGATTAGCCAAACAAGCAGCAACCGTAAGGATGAAGTACCCAGCAACAAGGACGGCGAACGCAATAGGCTCCAATCAAAAGACTTCTGAGGTAAAGACTGCTGTGGTGATATCTTCTCCTGTTGCCGATTTTCGCCGCCTTGCTTCGGTTCTGATGACTGACGACTTTTTCCGTTTCGAGTGGGTTTTCGAGGCAGTTTTTTCACTAACTCTGGCATTCCACTTCCATTCTGGTTCAACTCGCCCGTCTCTTTAGCAGTTGCAGAAACCTTTTGCGTAGGCAGCGACCTACGATTGCTGACTCCTGACTTTTCCATACCTCGTTAATAGCCTAGTGGCGTAGTTGGGGATGTTTCTGAGTTAGGAGCTGCCACTGGCTTGGGCCGTGACTGGCGCTGGGGCGCTGGCGGCAGAAAGATGGTGTTAGCTGGATTGGGAGCAACCAAACCCGTACCCGGACGCTCAGCTTCTTGAGCCAGCTGGTTTTTTAGGGCTTCATTTGCCGCTGTCATTTGCCGCTCGTTGCGTTGCAGATTTTCTAACTTGCGGTACTCCTGGCTCCACATCTGCTGAGTATAGACCGTCCAGGCATAAACTCCCAGGGTGCTAGCAATCAGGAAGAAGCATACCAGGTTGGAGGTGCGCTGCAATCTCACCAGCGATCGCAGCCATGCGGGTGTCTGTGCCTGAAAGTCCCGCTGTTGGGAGCTTCTGCTACGGGTTCTAGACGATGAACCGCTTTCGGAACGCGGGGGTATTGTCTTTCCTTTAGGTTGCCGCGAGGAAACAGTGCTTCTTCTATCCGGACGGTGACGATCTGGAGTCAGGGAGTGAGGGGCAGCAGCCATAAGTAGTTCTTTTTATTAGTATCAGTTGTCAGAAATGAGTTTTTTCTCTTCTCAAGGTCAGTTTGCTTTGCCACTGACTGTTGACCACTGACAAAGGACAATAAACCAATCAATTTAAACTCTAGACACAAGAGCTGTCTATAGTCCATATTTTCTCGCATCGAATCCAACATTCTTGTCGAGATGGCTAATCGATAGCGAACGTGTACCTAGTCGCTACCTTCGACGCAACCACAGCTTAACACTCTCTAATTGCTTCTTTTGGCAAGGTCGTCGCGATTGCTTTGAGATGAACAGGAGAAGGTTCGGTAGGATGAAGGATGTAAGATGTTGGGATGCTGAGGGAAGCTGCTGGAGAGCTGCTCGCGTTACCCACCGGATAGGATGAGGGATAAATTTCTGCTTCTGAGTTTCTGACTGCTGACTCCTGAATGCTAGCGTCCTTCTCCTCACCCCGCGCTAACAACGGTTGGGGGGGCATTAAGGGAATTTCAACAATAAACTCTGCACCTTGACCGACTTGGGAGTGGCATTGTAGCTTGCCTTTGTGTTGGGTAACGATGATTTGGTAACTTACTGCTAAGCCCAATCCGCTGCCCTGACCAACGTCTTTCGTAGTAAAGAAGGGGTCAAAGATTTTCGACTGAATTTCTGGGGGAATTCCTGGCCCATTGTCAGCGATCGCAATCCGCACACTAGCGACCCCTGGAGAGCAGTCCGGCAGCAATTCGGTACGCAAGGCGATTTTTTTGTCCTCGGAAGACCACCGATTGAGCGCTTCTATCGCATTCATCAGAATACTCAAGAAAACTTGATTGAGTTGCTTCGGGTAACACTCCACTAAAGGCAAGTCGCTATAGTTTCTCTCTATTTGGATCTCATTGCCCAGCTGACTGTGCAGCAAGAACAGCGTATTTTCCAGTCCGATGTGAATATCTACTGGTTTCAGGGACGCTTGATTATGGCGCGAGAAGTTCTGCAATGATTTAACAATTTCGTGAATTCGCTGGGCACCTGCCTGCATCGAATTCAAAATGCGCGGTAAATCTCTCAGGAGGAAATCTAGCTCTAGTTCCTCACTGAGCTTTTGTAATTCAGCATCTGGATTGACATAGAAAGTTTGATAGGTCCGCACTAATCGAATCAGGTCATCTACATACTTTTCCACATAAGGAATATTGCCGTAGATAAAGTTCACTGGATTATTAATTTCGTGGGCAACGCCAGCTACCATCCGACCCAGACTTGACATTTTTTCACTTTGAATCAACTGGGATTGCGTTAGCCGCAGTTCAATCAGCGTTTGGGCAAGTTGCTTAGCTTGAGCAGCGCTTTCTACTGCCTGCTGCTGAGTTTGGGCGTATAAGTTGGCTTGTCGAATGGAAATCGCCAGCTGATCGGCAACCGCTTGGGCAAGTGTCCGGTCATTTTTCGACCAATACCGGATATGCGAACACTGATTGAGATAAAGAATTGCGTTGAGTGTTCCGTTTGCCTGTACTGGCACGACCAGGGAAGATTTTATCTGGGCTTTTTGATACTCTTCGTTTGCTTCCCCAATTCGAGGGTCTTGCTTGATGTCAGGAATACTCACTTGTTGACGATGCTGGATCGCCCATTGGGTCAGTGGCCCGTGGGTATCAAAGTCATCAATGGTAGAAGGAAAAGGCTCCCGACACACCTCAAAAAGGTATTTCCGCCGAAAAGCGGCACCGTCAGCGGGCAAGGGTTGCAATAAGCAAGTTTTATCTGTTTGCTCCTTTGCTTCTTGCTCCTCGGCTTCAGACGCGATCGGCTTTGTTTCTACAAGCTGCTTCCCGACTCCCCGGTTTCGCTCCTCTTCCAAAGTGTCGCTATGTTCCACCAGATGAACTAGACACCGATCTGCTGACAGCGCCTGCATCAGATGAGCGATCGCTTCAGTCAGAATCGTCTCCAAGTTAAAACTCTGCCGGGTTTGACTGGTAATTTGATTCACCAATTGCTCTCTTTGAGCTTGTTTCTGGGTTTGCTCGTAAAGCTGAGCTTGACAAATCGCAATTTCTAGCTGCTGGGCGATCGCTTGCAGAAATTCAATTTCGGAGTTTGACCAGGTGCGGGGTTGCTCTGAAATACAGACAATAAAGCCAACCCATCCTTCTTTTCGCTTAACCGGAACGAACAAGTTAGCCCTGTCCCAGGGAGAAGACCCTTGGGAGCGTCCACTGGTGTCGATTTGCTGGTTATCTCGCTTTAGCCAGGAAAGCCATCGATTCATCATCCCCCCTGTCGTCGGGTGAGAACCTGCTGTTTGGCTGTTGATAATTAATTTCCCAGAAGCGATCGCACTCTTCACTGCGCCAAAAGTTTCTAAGGGATGGTACCCCAGTTGAGAATTCTTTTGCTCTCCATTGATCTGCTCGCAGACAACTTGTACCCGCTTGGTATCCTCGAAATACCACAAAAAACAACACCTATCTAGGTGTAGCAACGTGGCAATTTCGTCCACTGCCGTTTGCAGCACCACTTGCAACTCCAACGAGTTGCGGATGCGATCCACAATTTTCTGTAGCAGTGCCCAATGCTTTCGCGGGTACTGAATCCAGGCTGGAAATAATTTGCTGGTATAAGCCACAAGCGGAAACACGCCGCCTCCCTTGAACTCTTCTTGCGCGTCTAGTTTGGTAAAAATTTTAGGCAGCGGTCAATCGTCCTGTTGTCAAATCACTAGCAATTGGTAAGCCATGTTAGTTTATCAGTCACTTTGGTTAGAAATTGTATTCAGAATAACTGATAGTGAGTCTCCACATCTCCATAAAGGTTGATTTTTTAGCTTCATTCCGTTGCTTTGACTGAGAAAACTAAATTCGCTCCCGATGTGGAAATCCTCGAAAAGTCGCGGATAGACAAAATTACCACTTGCTGGTACAGTTTGCTCTGTTTTTCCGAGGCTTCTGCTAAAAAAGAAATTGAAAAAAACTCAAAGCAATATCACTCCCAAGAGTGAGTGTGAATCCAGCAGTACGAGAGTATTCTTTCCTAAGTACGAAATCCGAAGAATACGGTGGGGCGCACCGGAATTCAAGCTTGGGAGCAAGGAACCTCACTCTTTTGGAATACCCAAAACTGGCTAAGAGGACTGGTGAAACCAAGAATTCCAGATTTCACCTGCGGGAGCGTCTAAGCAAAAACCGCAATATTGTGATTAAATAGCAAACGATTCCTTTGGTTGCAATCTCTTAAAGAGGAGTGTATGAACAAAAAAATAGTGAGTCTGCTTTTAGTTCTCGGCTTGGCTACCACCTTGGGAGCTTGTCAGGAAGGACCGAGTGATAGTACTACTAGCCCTTCTCCTACCACATCTCCAACGACTGGTGGAACGACTGGTGGAACGACTACTAGCCCAGCGCCCACAAAGTCTCCTTAAGGAGCTGGTTTTCGCTCCTTACTTCTCCTGAAAGGGATTCATACCGAATCGACGGGTATGAAAGTTAGTAGTGAGTTCTAAAACATCTGAACCCCGATCTGGTAATTGCTCCTCACACATTCACTGGGTATCTACTACTATCTGAGTCAATATTGACACCCAGGACAACTGTTATGTTGGCAACAACTGACTGACGAAAACAACTGGGGTCACAAGCATTAGTTGGCTCACCTAGAGTCGGAGTAAGGTCTGACTATGTTTATCTGTTGTTGCGGTAGGCGGCTTTGGCATTAAATGCGACTACTGCAATTTAGTACTTCTCACTATTGTCGGAAAGCAAGACTGGGGCTAGGTTATAAGCAAATTGCTTATCAGGTTGAAAATTTAACCCCAGGGCTACATATCCTCAAACTCAAGCCAATCACCGGACTCACGACAGTGCCGGTGCTTTTGTTAGAGGCAGAAGATATGCAGGGAGTCAGCGAAGCCATCCCGTCAGGGACGCGGCAGGAAGTGCAAGCGATCGCTGACTCGACGCAGATTTTACAATTTCTAGATCGCTATCGCCCAGAACCAGCGCTATCGTTACCGGATCGCCAACTACAGACAGAAGCCTTGATGCTGGAAGATTGGCTGGATGAAAGTATCGGCACGGCGACTCGCTTTGTTTACTATGATTTTCGTGCCGGTGCTGGTAAGCAAATCGACCCTTCGCCGTCTAGTCAGCTGGTGATTCAGGTGGTGCGGCGGCAATATGGAATTAATCAGGCGGCGGTGGAACTGGCAGCAAATCGGCTGAAGGTAGCAATGGAAGTGTTATCCAGTCGCTGGCAGAATAGCCTCTACCTGGTGGGCGATCGCTTAAGCGTTGCAGACATCGCCGCAGCCGCTTTACTCAGTCCTCTAGCGCTGATTCCTCAATACCGAGAAGATTATCCTTGGTTGTTTGAGCGCATTGAGCGGATTCACCTTCTTTGTCGGGAACCACTACCCCCCGGATTGGGAAATTAAAAATTAAAAATACACTGAAAATTAAAAATAGAAATGAAAAAGCCCATTATTTCACTATGGATTTTGCAATTTTCATTTCAACTGCTGGGGGTGATGCCTGCTAGGGGACTGCCACCACCGGAGGATACTCCTGAGGAAGTATTGCGGACGGAGATTATTACGGAAGCGCGATCGCCTATCGACGGCAAGCGACTCACTGCTGCTGAGTACGCCCAATTGCAGAATTCTCTGCAAACCCGCCCTTCTGCAACATCTCAGGTGAATCCCAAACTCCGAGAATTAGTTTTTCTGCTCCGCGTGCGGCGGCTGCTGCGTACCTTCGGTATCCCTACTCCCAAATAAATCCTGCATTTTAGCAATTAATTTATCTGCTTTGTGTGGGGTCAGTGTTATAAAGGTTCGCGTTCCTTGGAAAGTGATGGCAACGAGAAAAGCGTTTGCCTAAGTAAGTCGATATCATAAACTGCGTACACCCCACTTGAAAATCTGCCTTTGTTTGCTATACCTACTTGCTTGCTCCGACTCTTAACTCAATACTCAGATGAAGACGTAAATTTCAATAACTCTAAAAACAGCCAGTTTCACGCTAGATGACGATGCACTTTTATTGACATTGTCCTAAGTAGAAGAAACAACTGTGTCCTGCTACCGATGACAAAATATACAAAAAACAAAAAATGTATATAAATATTAAAGTGCTGTTAACCAGAGGGAGATGCTCGTTCTTCAACCGCTAGCTGCTATAGCCCTACCTGACGGGAAGACTTTCAGGCTTAGGGCAGACGCTACGCGATCGCCTTAAGCCAACGATACGGGCGATCGCAACACACGTGCGCGTCCAAAAAGCCCTATCGAGAACCCATTCATTCAAGACCTTTAGATAAATAGGTTTATGTCCATGACCATCGCCCCCGAACAGATTGAGCGGATTGTTTGGAATCAACATCAAGACCCATTTGAAATCCTGGGTGCCCATCCCATTCAGCAAAATGGCAAAACCGTCTGGGCAGTGCGAGCCTATCTACCCAATGCCAACGCCGCGTGGGTAGTTTGCCCCCAAGAACGGACAGAATATCCCATGCAAGCAGTGCATCACCCTCATTTTTTTGAATGCACCATTGAGATGCCAAAACTGGCAAACTATCAGCTGCGGATTCAAGAAGGGGAACACGAGCGTGTTATCTACGACCCCTACGCCTTCCGTTCTCCCCACCTGACAGAGTTTGACCTACACCTGTTTGCAGAAGGGAATCATCATCGCATCTACGAGAAACTAGGTGCCCATGCAACGGAAATTGATGGGGTAACAGGAGTTTATTTTGCAGTTTGGGCACCCAATGCCCGCAACGCTTCTGTCTTGGGGGATTTTAATAACTGGGATGGTCGCAAACATCAAATGCGTAAAGGTTCCACCGGCATCTGGGAAATGTTCATCCCAGGTTTGGGCGTTGGGGAACACTATAAATATGAAATCAAAAACGCCGACGGTCACATTTACGAAAAATCCGATCCCTACGGCTTCCAGCATGAAGTGCGTCCTAAAACAGCATCGATTGTCACTGACTTAGATTCCTACCAATGGAATGACCAAGATTGGATGGAAAAGCGCCGCCACACCGACCCGCTCACCCATCCTATCTCTGTCTATGAAGTTCATCTAGGGTCTTGGCTGCACGCTTCCTCTGCTGAACCGCCACGGTTGTCCAATGGAGAGACAGAGCCAGTGGTAGTCGTCTCTGACTACAAACCAGGAGCGCGTTTCCTCACCTACCGGGAACTGGCAGAACGGTTAATTCCTTACGTTAAAGAGCTGGGATTTACTCATATTGAATTATTGCCAATTGCTGAGCATCCTTATGATGGCTCTTGGGGTTATCAGGTAACTGGGTATTATGCCTGTACTTCCCGTTATGGGACACCTGAGGACTTCATGTATTTTATTGACCAGTGCCACCAGAACGAAATTGGGGTGCTAGTGGACTGGGTTCCGGGTCACTTCCCCAAAGATGGTCACGGTCTCGCTTTCTTTGATGGCACCCACCTTTACGAACACGCCGACCCCCGCAAAGGCGAACATAAAGAGTGGGGGACTCTAGTATTTAACTACAATCGCAATGAAGTGCGGAACTTCCTGGTTGCCAACGCCCTGTTCTGGTTTGACAAGTACCACATTGATGGAATTCGTGTGGATGCTGTGGCGTCGATGCTTTACTTAGACTATTGCCGTGAGCCTGGGGAATGGTTGCCTAACCAGTACGGCGGCAGAGAAAACATTGAGGCAGCTGATTTTCTGCGTCAGGCAAATCATACGATTTTCAGCTATTACCCTGGCACCCTGTCGATTGCAGAAGAGTCAACTTCTTGGCCTATGGTGTCTTGGCCTACTTACGTAGGAGGACTGGGCTTTAATTTGAAGTGGAACATGGGCTGGATGCACGACATGCTGGACTATTTCCACATGGACCCTTGGTTCCGCCAGTTTCACCAGAACAATATTACTTTCAGTATGTGGTACAACCACAGTGAGAACTTCATGCTGGCGCTATCTCACGATGAGATAGTCCACGGCAAGAGTAATATCATTGGCAAGATGCCGGGGGATGAGTGGCAGAAGTTCGCGAATGCTCGCTGCTTATTCGCCTTTATGTTTACTCACCCTGGCAAGAAGACTCTGTTTATGAGCATGGAGTTTGGGCAGTGGAGTGAGTGGAATGTCTGGGGTGACTTAGAGTGGCATTTGTTGCAGCATGAGTCACATCAAAAACTGAAGCGGTTTATGAGTGAACTCAACCATGTCTACCGCAGCGAATCGGCTCTTTTTACTCAGGATTTTGCTCAAGAAGGCTTTGAGTGGATTGATTGCAGCGACAACCGTCATAGCGTGGTCGCGTTTATCCGCAGGGCGAAAGATTCGGAGGAGTTTATTATCACAGTGTGCAATTTTACTCCTCAGCCGCATAGTCACTACCGTGTAGGTGTCCCCGAACCCGGATTCTATACCGAACTGTTTAACAGCGATGCCCGTGAGTACGGCGGAAGTAACATGGGCAATTTAGGCGGTAAGTGGACAGATGAGTGGTCGTTCCACACTCGTCCTTATTCGCTAGACTTGTGTTTGCCGCCACTAGGAGTGCTGGTTTTGAAGCTTGACCGGCAGAAGACAGCAGCCGCGATGCAGTCTTGGTTGTCTCAGGGATAGTCGGGTTTCTTGTTCCCAGACAACCGTTCTGGGAACAAGAATCTCGATGCGATCGCATTCCCTACTACCGAGCGATAATTGCGATCGCATTCACACTTTGCAACCTTTATCTTGCTCTTTTCGCATCGCTCCCAAAAGGGTGGAAACAAATACACAGCGTTTGATTTCCCCACCATTCTTAATGTTCAGCGTTACCCTTGCCAGATATAAGTTCTCTTGCGGATTCATAATTACGCAACCTCTATAGTCAAACCGAACTCGGCGCGGACTACCTAAGGACTGTGAAGCTAAGGTGGTATTAGGAGCGTCTATTTGAATACTTTGCTCAAAATTCTGCCATTGTCCGGGGCTGGGGTTAATACCGGCACGGTGAACTGCCCACTGAACAACTTCATTTTGTTCTTGAAAGCTAGCTTCCCAAGAAACTTTGTCGCGCTTAGCGTTGCTTTGGGCTTCTCGCATCGCTCGGTAAACTTGGTCTTGGGCGACTCTGAGACGTTGGGCATTGAGAAATCCCACCCAACTGGGGGCGGCGATCGCGCTTAAAATCCCTATTATTAAAATTACTACTAAACTCTCTATCAGCGTGAACCCGCCGCTGGAGCAATTAGATAACTTTTTACGCATTAGCTAGATACTAAAAAGACACACCCAATTTCTCAAGTTTCCTTGTTTGATGTGTCTTTTGAGTTCCGTATCTTCGCTGATTTTTGCAATTGACTATTGGTTTTAGCCAGTATTTTTTCCAATAGCGATCGCGCCCAAAATTCTAATTATTAAATTTATGACTCAACTTCTATCCAAATCAGCCCACCGCTGGAGCAATTTAACAGCTTCTTAGGCATGAGCTATAGCTAGATACAGAAAAGATGCATGTAATCTCTCAAGGTTCATCTTTGGATACGTCTTTTGCAATCCTAATATTCACCAATTTTTAAGAGCCAGTTAATCTGTTAACTAATTACATTCAGCAGCATCTTTTCCAGTTTGAATTGAACCTAAAAGAGTTGTCACTTTGATGCAGCGCTTGACAGTCGTGTTCGGTAGAGATGTTGTGACTTTATACGGAAGAGTTTGGCTAGGGTTTTGGTTGACGATGCCTTGGTAATCAAACGTGAATGTGTTTGCACTAGGAGTAACTTCAACTTGACCGGGCTTGATGTCTTGATTCTCTGCTAAAGTCCTCCATTGAGGGTCAGTAGAAGCAGGAGCAGTAGTACCAGGATAAACAACAACTTTTGGTCGTTGACCAGCGGGAGTTTGAAAGCTCACACTGTAGCTAAGTTTTGTCCTTTTAGCTTCTCGTTGGGCTTCTCGGAGGGCATTTAAGGCTGCATCATTAACGGCATTGACTCGTTGCCGATTGGTAAAAGCAAGCCAACCAGGAGCGGCGATCGCGCTTAATACTCCGATGATTATAATTACTACCAGCAACTCGATCATGGTGAATCCAGCAGCAGATTGATAGCGCGATCGCTTCCATATCTGTAATTTTTTTAACACATCTAAATTTCCCATATTTTTTTACCCTATTTAATGGCTTTTTACTTGTTGGGGTTATTTACTATATAGAAAACCACGCCCCTTCACCTGGATGCTTGCGCTTGGATAATAAATTGACCTGTTAGAAGAGTAAGGAAGAGGCTCATCAGAAGGATTAATCGTTCGCGCCAAAGCATTCCCTCTGATAAACACTTGGGTTGAAAGCTGGCTTGGATCGGAATTTATGCAAGCATAGAAGCCACCCGTTAAAGTAGTCGGAACCTGTTGTGGATTCGGGGTTGTTCCTGATGGATTCGGACAACTAGGTGTTAGACCAACTGTACTTTTATCAATATAATCGACCAATACTTGAATTTTAGGGCTGTTTGCAGTGTAAGCGCCTGAGTTCGTCCACGAGTTCATTGCCAAGTTAAGACTACTTGCTGCTTTTAGGTCAAACATTTTAAAACCCGGCTTTGGCGGTGTAATGTAAACAGCCGGATTATTAGGATTTCTGACTTCATCGCTAATTTCAAATCTACCAATTCGAGCAGCTTTAGACCAAGTATTGCTAGGGGTAATATCTCTGATTAGGTAATAGCCAACAAGTGAATAAACGCTGCCATCGTTACAGTTATCAACTGTATTTGGGGGTGGTGGGCAGGTAGCTCCGGTAATAGTTGGTATGGCTTTTGGTTTTGCCGACCGCTTCCATAAGACAAGAATCGGTACGCACTCAGTCGTTGCCGGATTGCAACCCACTTCTGTAGAACCTGTAGCAAAAGGTGGAATTTGATTTTTAATGCCAGAAGTAGCTGGGTTGGTCGTTGAATTATTTTTCAAGCCATCGTTATCGTAAACATAGACTGCTTGTGCTAAATCTTGTGAAATGTAATCAAGGGCGTCTTTAATCTCTTGCTCTGAAGCAGACTTTGCTTGTTCTTTGCGATCGTTATCTAGAATGTTAACCATAAACCCTAACAAAGGCGCAATGACCAAAGCAGCCAGGATTATAGCTACTAGAAGTTCGATGAGGGTAAAGCCGCTATTCTTCTGAGCCAGAGGGGAACGTTTGAGCTGACTGGTTAACAGAAATTTCAGTTGATTCATGATGCTAGAGTTTTCCCTTTATTCACAAGTATTTAGCAACCTAAGCTAACAGTGCTAGGAGCAACTAGAACTAGGATTACTAGGGTTGTTAACTTTAATGCGATCGCACAACGTTTTCAGCGAAGTGTCACTGCCAGCAATCTCTGTCGTTGTTTCAAACAGTGGGGCTTTGCGATCGCCTAGCCCCCCACTATAAGTTGATTGCGTGACTTTGTCTGGATTATTCTTCTTCAAAGAGCCGGGAAAATCAGGGCTAAAAGCATCTGCCCGGTAAACTCGCACCCCTAGGCGGTAGCCTTCTTTACCATCAGTAGATGTAGTAGCTGTGCGAAAACCTTGAACTACCAAATCGCTAAGACTATTCGGGCTACAGCCTACTGTCTCATCGAGATTTATACAGTAGGTACTAGCTGGCGACGAGCAGTAAGTTGCATTCGCAGTGCACGTCAAACTTCCTGAAGGAGCATCAGGATTAAAGCTAGCAGATGTAGGCGTGGGAGCGGTAATTGCTCCTGAGCGAAGACCATCAATGTATGCCCTTGCCGCATCCGTTCCCCTTTCCACCCGCTTTGCCTGAACCCGTGTTGCTACTGAGAGAACGATTACGGGTGTTAACCCCACCATCAAAATAGTCACGACGATAATTGCCAGCAAGGACTCAATGATTGTGAAACCGCCCTGACTAGACTGGGATATCGGTTGCTGTTGTTTGGGTTTTATCATGGCTATATCTGACCTGAACTATTTGGGTTTTGCTAGATTCGGTAGAATTTCTTGCTTACGGTTTGCCGAAATCAACCGCCTGTCTTGGCTGTACAGAAAGTACCGGGCGGGCGTTGGTCAATGTCGATGGCGAAGTTAGCAGGATTTGCCAATTCTTTAGCACACAGTAACGTTTTCATCCACTCGTCATCCCTGCCCACTTCCCGATAGAATTCGTTTGGCGAGCCAGGCGACTCTCTGGTGAACTGTTGGGAGAACCTGTCAGGCAACTGAGACAGCAACGCTACATCAAAACCCCAGTACCGGAAAGGTTCTACATAGAAGGCTGTGCCACCTCCACTGCTACCAATGGTATTGATTTCACTGCTGTACAACTTTGTGTACCCAAAAGGACTAGAAGGCAGCGTTGAACTTTGAGCACCTTGGAACGGGGCTGTTGCCTGGGCACTGTGCTTAAACTGGATGAATGAACCGCTGATTCGGGCAGGAACCTGATACCAGTTCTCCATGAATCGCACAAAGTTTTGCAAACCTCCATTGGATTCACTTTTTAAACCGTTGAGCGGGCTATCTCCTCCCGCAACCACCAGATTGAAAGTCGTATCAATACTAGGTCTGTGCAGCCAGAGCGTCTTGTCTTTAATGTATGCAGGACTAGCCGTATCAGGATTTGCACCTGCTGTTTGATTCGGGAGATGAAATTGCAATACAGGCACTAAGAGCGGATGTGCGCTCGGGATTAACGCCGGATCGTTGGCAGCGAATGGTACAGTGTTTTGGGTTCGGTAAAACAGCGGCTTAGTGTCACTGTAACTCCAATCACCAGGGGTAGCGCTGCTGGGATCTGTAGTGTTAGAGGTTGTTCGATACAACAGAGCATTGGGTTGCGTCCGAGGCCGGATGCTGCTAAAAGTGCTGTACGGATAAGCTGTAACTTTTCCATTGCTATCAATTCCTAAAGGCACTGGTTTACCAGCATTTAGCACCAGCAAATTGCTAGTATCCCGTTGGAAAGCAACCCTGCGGGGATAGCGTCGCTCCGCTGTTTTTTCTTCTGGCGATATCGTACTATCGCCGTTAGCATCGTAACCTGGAGCAGGTAGAGCGGTAGTGCCCGACAAAAGTTGGCCCACATCCTTACCGATCAAGCTTGCATCTTTGGCACTCAAGTTAAGATTTACTGGTGTACCTGTACCAATCACCCAGTCGGCTGGTCCACATTCGGAAACAGGCAGTTTCCGGCAGATTTCCATGACATACTCTGAGAACTGCCCTCGTCGTTGAATGGGCGTGATGAAGTTGTTGAAGTAAGAACTGGGGACGTAATTACTGGAAGGAGTGTTGCTGATGTAGTCAGCATCTGTAGGCGTTTTGATGCCGCCAACATCAACACTGATGCCACTGCTAAGACCGTTGGTGACAAAGTTGTTGTTCCAGAAGCCCCGCTCTTTCCGCTGAGTTATCGAAGCTAAGTCTCCCTGGTTGTTTCTCAGGTCATAGTCTCCCTCATTGCGGAAACCAAATCTGAAACTGTCAGAAAGGAGAGTGACGGAATCTGCAAGCACTGTTGCGGGTCGCCAGAAGTCACCACCTGTACAGCTAAGCCCTGGCTGTCCATTGCGGCAGGCAAAGTTGTATTCAGGAGTTGCACGATTATAGAAAGCGTCCTCGTCATAGGTAGGATTCGTTGCCAGTTGTTCCTGAAACTCTTCTAGGCGTGTTCCCCCTGATGTTTGGTGCAGGTTAAAGCCTTGAACATCAGCTTTGACATAAGCTGGCAAGTTAGTGGCTAAAATTAGACCCTTTTCTGCCCCTGCAGGAGTGACCAAAGTGTAGGCATTAGTGGGAGTCGCGGCTCCACGAGCTAGGATGCTACCGTTGACTAACATAATCCCGCTAGGTCGTCGGGTAGGGTCAAGCTTAAAGTCAACAGGGCTTTTGCTCTTCCGCGCTGACATTTTTTGGGCTTCGGTACCCGTTGTAGGTACAGGTTCGCTCAGATCCAGCAGAGCGTCTTCACGAGTGGCATAGATAATGCCGCTGTCTGGCAGTAAATACTCTTTTGAGGGAGTATTTGTTGCTGCGGTACCGATTTCAGTTTGTCGCAGCTTATTTAAATCCAATGCCGTGACGCGAATCTCTAGAGGCTGACGCTCTTCAATGCCGAGGTCATAATTCCCGGTCAGCGTAGATACATTGGTGGGATTGATGGCTCTAAAGGTTGCTAAACCGCCAGCAGCATCGTCAGCCGGATTATTATCTCGATCAATTGCTTTAATCTCTCTGGCGTCCAAAAAAGTTGTTTCGTAGATGCTGCCATCGGGGATGACGGTGGCATTACGAGTCAGAGTTCCGTCAGCAATTTTTAAAGCACAAATGGTGGAATCAATAGTAGATTGCTGTGCGAGGGTGAGAGCTGCTGCACCATTAGCAGCTAGGCTTGTCAGCGCATTGCGGAGTGGCTCATTCACAAACCGCCCGTTGGGGAAGATCAGGTTGGCTTGATAGTAGAGCCGATCCAAGATAGAAACGCTAATATTTGCTGGATTCTCAGCTCCCGCTCCTGGCAATGCTGGTGCTGTATAGGGAAATAAACCAGTAGTACCGTTTGGCGGTGCTGAAGTAGTAGGCAATGCAGCTGCGACTGGTGCTGCATCGTAGCTGATGCCGTTGTTAGATCTGCCTCTGATAGTGCCAGTAACGCCTGGTGGTCCAGCAAAAGGTGTTGCCAAAGTAGATTGGTTCCTAGCTGTTACGCTAGTGCTGGGGTCGTAGTAGCTGCTGACACAGGCAATTGGCGTTTGACGCTGTGTAAGGGTGTTAGCAGAGCTGCCTTTATAGTGATAAACTGCCGTAGCTCGCATCACTAAATCCCCTCTTCTATCACCGCTAGGGATAGGAAGGGCAGGAATACCCTCTTGTTGTGTGTCTTCCCACATTGGCATGGAGTCTGGCCAGACAGGTGTAAACAGTGACTCGTTTACAGTAGCGGTTGAGGGTACATCGGGAACAGTTGGTGGCGTTGGTAGGAAGGACGCGCTAGCATTGGCAGGTGTTATTCCGTTATCTGGACCGACGTGATAACCTGTGTAAACTCCAGCACCCGTGACGACTCGAAGACCCCCTACTGCCTCAAGTGGTTGGTTAGGGGCTAGAGCAGCTTGTTGTTCCCAGAAGCCATCCCGATCTGTATTCCCTAAATCTGATAAAGGAAATACTTGGGTGGTGCGGTAGCGTGCTTTCTTACTGGAGTCAAGGAAATAATTCCAGTCTGCATTAGGTTTAACTGGTTGCTGTCCTTTCTCACCCTGAAACTTGTTTGCTGTGCTGTCCCACCACTGAGCAGGTAGACCATTGCCAACAAGGATGCGATCGCCAACGAATTTTTCCCCAACTTTACCTTTTTGCTGTTCTGTTGGTTCTGTTGCTGGTGGCTGATTCGTCACCAGTGTCAGACCATTATTACTCGCTCCACTTGTTGGATTGGCTGGATGTACCCATTCATCCGGTGGTCGCAGCGTGTCCCCTGTTCCAAGATAAGTTTTAGCGCCATCACCCGTAGTATCTTCTGCATAAGGAACGCGACGCATACGCTCTGTGAAGTAATTCTCTAGCGCGCTTAGGCGAACCTCTTGTTGTTTTTCTGCCGAGGCAGTCGTTGGAATTTGCTTTTTAACATCATCTGGATCGCTGCTCGTTGCTGGATCGTAAGTCGGATTCGCAGATGTCCATTTTTGGACTAAAACATTTATTCGATTAGCATACGCTTGGCTGTTATAAGCTGCTTGATTGGGCGTGTTACTGACCGTATTAGTCGTCGTTGTTAAGTCTTGACGAGCGGCACTGTTTGCCTGGTATCGATCCACCTTTACTGCGCTAACACTAGCGCCATTTGTACTCCCAACCAGCAAATTACCGCCAACGGTAATTTTCCCGTTTTCCTCTTGATAGAAACAAGATTCGAGGCTACTGACCTGGTAGTACTCAACATCTCCACTAGCCGCTTTGCCAGTTATCAAGTTACTGTTGGTCTGGATGCGTCCATTTATTTTGAGTCCCGAACCTGGAGTAATCTCTAAGTCATCTTCATACACAACAGCATTGTTATTCAGGGGAATCTGCGCCCGGTCTTGCTGGTACTCTATAGCAGAAAATCCTTTGTTGCTACCTGGCGGAAAAATCTGAGGGTTAGTCGGCTTATTAGTGTTAGTGGTAAATGGAACAGTTGCCGCAAAGACATAGAAGCTTTTCTTCAAAAGAGACCCAGTTTTATACCAACCCGTGCCTCCCACCAAACCAGCGAAGCTACCTTGTGCTGCTGCACAAGCCGGATTGGCGGCACTGTCATCCATCGGCGCAGTTCGCGCCTCGATAGGAGTTCTTTTGGGTCTTACACTCGGATTGGGAGTCCTGAAGTAAATGCCGTAGAGGGTATAGCTATCAAATCGCCCATCGTTATCGGTATCAACCGGAAATCTCCAAGCATTGGTTGTACTTTCGTTACTATCTAATGGGAGGTTGATTGCCTTTTCAATAGTGTTGTTGCCATTAATGTCATATTGAACAAGCAGCTGCGTCTCATCGCCCAAAGTATACTTATTAAGGTTCCCAAAAATTACCTGATTTAAGGCAAAATCTGTTGGCGTTGACCGTGGCAGTGTCGGATCTTCAAGTAAAGCCGCTATCTTTGCCTTGGCTCGATCAAGCGCTGGGGTAGCCGCTGCCAGCACTGCCTGATTCACCCTCACGTTACTGGCATTTTTGGAACGATCGAACGACCGGAACACCATCGCTGTCGTCAGCAAGATGACAACTAGGATTACCATTGTCACCGTTGGCAAGATAAATCCAGACTTGGCAGGCTTTGAGCCTCGACCGATAACCATTAAGCTCCGCAAAAGCCAGTTCATGAGCGTTTTGGTAATAGCTCTTCCTAGCTGCATCATTTGCCGGAAAAGATTCTGGATAGCTTTAACTAACTTGTTGCGGGATGACATGGCTGCTTTCCTGTCAAAGGTGAGAGATGGGTGGAATGAAGAGTTTAAAACTTAAAAAATTAAGAACTGGCGTCGAAAGGGATCAGAAAAGGCTAATCGCCTAAAATTTCGCTTTTTATGAGGTGAGGGGAAGCTTCATCAAAAATTTATAGTTCGACATTTCTCCTCTGTCTTAACAACCCAATTTCTGGCGGGCAACCGGGAAACTACGCACTCAGATGTTTAACGGCTGTTTAATGGCTTGTTAAATTTTTCAGTACCTTTCCGGAGTAGAAATGTCGGTTCCGTATTCTGGCATAAAGGCTAGATGTGCGCTTCCCCCAAGGGATAGATTTAAGAGTCTCTATAAACCATCTTTGCAAACATAGCGTTTAGCTTCAACACAACTTAACAAAAAATCGGGGTAGATTTACTGTAGTTAAGATACCCAGATGTTGTGCAAAACCTATCACCTCTAGTAAAAAAATAAAGAAACTGCCCAACACGCACCATGAAGTGGGGTATCAGGCAGCACATAAATAACAAAGTGTAGAGACATCGCAGGCAACGTGCTCTACTAGAAGCCATAAGCACTCAGGGATTCTCTAGAGGCTGTACTAATAGTGTGTACTAATAGTGATTCAGGTTAATTCCCGCTTCTTTAGCCATCGTTTGCAGACCCTTTAGCTCTAGAGTCTTGATTGCCTTCGTAGAAAGCCTTAGCTTCACCCAGCGATTCCCTTGAGGCCACCAAACTCGCTTCCATTGCAGATTTGCTTCCTGTAGCTTTTTGGTACGCCGGTGAGAGTGAGAAACTGCATAGGCATTATTCGCCTTTTTGCCGGTCAGCTGACATTTGCGCGACATAGTCTAGTCTCCAGATTTTCGGTCGTTATTTAGATATAGCTTTTAGATTGTACCCAAGCTATTGCTTAGGTGGGCAGTGCCCACCCATACTCGCCTAGCGTGCTGTCAGACGAGTTAGCACTTGATTCGAGCGTTCCACAAAGGATTTCATCCCTTCAGCGTCAAATCCTTTCTGAGCCATTAATGCCAAATCATAGATATGCTGGCACATCAGATTAGCTAAATCGCCGGTGGGTGATTGACCCTCACCTTGGATAATACTGCCTTGGCTTAACTGAACTAGATTTTGAATCAGCGGGTGCGCGGTATTTACCACTAAGGTGTGTTCTTCAGGAAATTCAACGTTTTGCTGCTGCATCAATGCGTTCATCTCCCGCAGACGCCGCAGAACTTCTGGCAAGAGTACCATTGCTGGTGGGGTTCCCTGAGGATCATCTGACTTGAGCGCCTCGGTGCGGATGTTCAGTTTGGGCTTGTTGAGGGCTTTCTGAAATAACTCTTTGATCTGTTCTGAGCGAGTTTTGTTAGTTTTGGGGTCAACAATTTCTCCTGCTTTATCCTGGTCAAGCAGGGTTTGGTCGAGGTCAGAGTCTACGCGGGAGAACTTAACATTCGGATGTTCATGCTCTAGGAAGCTGATGAAGTGAGAGTCTATGAAGGAGTCCATAAACAGGACTTCTAGACCTTGGTTTTTGTGTAGTCCTACGTAGGTCGCCTGGGAGACTTCATCGGTGCAGTAAAAAACTCGATTTTCGTGGCGGTCTTTATTCCGTTCCAGGTACTCTTTAAGGGTGGTGTAGTTAGTGGTGAGGGCTTCGGACTGAGGGCTGAGAGGTGAAGAAGCCGAGGTTTGACTTGGGGTCACTTCTTGCCAGACATCGCCCTCTTGAGATTGCACTTCAACAGATGGGATATCGGGTTGGGGAGTTTCTGGAGTTGCTGGTGTAAGGTTGGCAGTGGTGCGATAAATCAGGATGTCTTCAACTTGTTTTTTGAATTTGTCGTCGTTGAGGGAGCCGAATTTGACGAAAGTGCCTACGTCTTGCCAGCAGCGGATATATTCGCCGCGATTTTCGCGGTAAAGTTCTTTCAAGCGATCGCCTACTTTCTTAGCAATGTAATCGGCAATTCTCCGCACTGTCCGGTCGTTGGTCAAGGAACTGCGCGAGACATTCAGGGGGATGTCAGTGCTATCAATGACGCCTCGCAGCGGCAGCAGGAACTTGGGGATGACTTCTTCGCAGTGGTCGCTGACAAATACTTGATTACAGAACAGCTTAATTTGCCCTTTGGTGGTGTCCACATCCGGCTTGAGCTTCGGGAAGTAAAGAATCCCATTCAGGATGAAGGGATAGTCAGTGTTAAGATGCACCCACAGCAGCGGCTCTTCTTGGAAAGGGTAGAGGTAGCGGTAGAATTCTAGATAATCTTCTTTGGTCAGGTTTTGGGGCGATTCCTTCCAAGGTGCCTTTTGCCGGTTAATTGTCTCCCCGTCCAGTTGGATAGCTACTGGCATGAAGTCGCAGTAAGTTTTTACCAACTGCCGAATCCGCATTGCTTCCAGGTATTCCACTTCCTCATCCTGAAGCGTGAGGGTGATGGTGGTGCCGCGTTCAGTTTTTGGTGAGTCTTCTAACTGAAAGACGGGTGAACCATCGCAAGACCAATGAACTGCTTGCGCTCCTTGCTGGTAAGAGAGGGTATCAATCTCGACTTTTTGGGCCACCATGAAGGAGGAGTAGAAGCCAAGACCGAAGTGACCAATAATCTGTTGATCTGCGTTGGCTTTGTACTTTTGGATAAATTCTTCGGCGCTAGAGAAGGCAACTTGGTTGATGTATTTCTTGACCTCCTCTGCCGTCATGCCGATACCGTTATCCGAGATGGAGAGGGTTTTTTTGTCTTTGTCAATTGCGATTTTGATTTCTGGTGCGCCCAGTTCGCCGGTGAATTCGCCTGCGAAGGAAACCATCTTGAGTTTCTGGATGGCATCCACAGCGTTTGAAACTAGTTCCCGCAAGAATATCTCGTGGTCTGTGTAGAGAGATTTCTTGATAATCGGGAAAATATTCTCGGTATGAATCGTGATTGTGCCTTGTTCCAGCATAGTTAGGGATCTCTAATTCGCTTGCTTCGAGTATCTTAAGTATTGATTGTGAGCGATCGCTGTTCGTTCTGAGTAGAGGGCAGACTACTTAAACCTATGGAATTCCCACCCATCGAGATGCGGATTTCCCTACTTTCCAGTTTATTAAGGGAAATTGGGCGTTGCATAATGGAGGGATGAATTAGGGTGGGTTTTGATGCAATGCCCAGACTGTCAATCTACTCACATCCGTAAGAACGGCAAGAGAAGGGGTAAGCTTTCATTACATCTGTGCCAGTTGTCGCCGTCAGTTCGTTGATAGCTACACCGTGGCTCAAGGATACAGTGACGACATCAAGCAGCAATGCTTACGGATGTATGTCAATGGTATGGGCTTTCGAGCTATTGAACGAGTGACAGGCGTTCACCATACAACTGTAATTCACTGGGTCAAACAGGTTGGAGAACACCTGCCTGATGCCTATGAGCCAGAAGTGGTTCCACAAGTCGGTGAACTCGATGAACTCGAAACATTTGTTGGGGCAAAAAAAACAAAATTTGGCTGTGGACAGCAGTAGACCACTTTAGAGCAGGCATTTTAGGTTGGGTATTAGGCGATGTAGTGCAAAGACGTTTGAACCTTTGTGGGCAATCGTTGGAGCATGGCAATGTTATTTCTATGTCACTGATGGTTGGAGTGTTTATCCGGGATTTATTCCATCGGGAGATCAGATTGTGAGCAAAACCTACATGACACGAGTCGAAGGTGAGAATACACGTTTGAGGCACTATCTAGCACGATTACATCGCAAAACATTGTGCTATTGGGGCTTAGACATTTTCTGGCTCCTGAAGGGGCTGAAAAGCTTTCAGGACAAGGGAAAGAGGTCAACAACATAAAAACGCCTGAAACCCTAGTGAATACTAGATTTATGCCCATTTGAGCTGAAAGCATTTCTCTATCTCGATTTGAAGCCATTTTTGCCTCAGTTTTTGTCTAAGTCCCGTTCCAAATCCGAAGCAAT
>NZ_JAMPJZ010000038.1:0-55906 GCF_039961835.1 Trichocoleus sp. ST-U1 | reverse complement strand
CCGACAGCGGAAAGTTTCCCGGCCCCTTGACCTGTGCCCAGCAAAATCGCAATTAGCTCAGCGGTTGCAAGATTTTTGGCTCCCTGCGCCATTAATCGTTCGCGAGGACGTTCGCTAAGGGGTATATCTGCAATTCTGAGGCAATAGGTCATAAATGCACCGGGAAAGACTATATCTAGTTTTCCCGATAGTGCCGTGAGAGTTGCGATCGCGCCAAGAACAAAACAATTAAGAATTAAAAATTAAAAATTGAGAAATTCAACTTTTAATTTTGCATTTTTAATTTTTTAATTCTTTACTGTGTGGATATTTGCAGCTTTGAGCATATGATAGGCAACTAGTAGCTGAGTCAGTGCCAGAGGGTAACTTTGGAGCGTTTCCCCAGTTGTCCCGACGAGAGTACCCAGATTGGGGGTGCCGTCCAAGCTACAGAAAGGCAGTAAATCGGGGATGTCGTTACACAGCATCCGCTCTAAATCTTTGACTTGTTCGCTGGTTGCTTGACCGTCAATTTCTAGCACATCAACCGGCTTGCCCATATCCCGCTCAAGTTCCAGGCGAATTGCCGGTTTGTAATTAGGACTGCTTGGGTTCAAAATCTCGGTCAAGCTTGGATGTGGAATCGTCGGTCTGAGTACCAATTGCACATTCAGGTGTGAACTGCTCTCCTCTGGCGCGTCTGTAGGTGGGTAGAAACTCACCACGATATCTGCCCATTGGCGCTGGGGACGGATGAATTCCTCTGAGTCTGGTTCGCGCTTTCTCAATTGTTCGCGAACCTGTTCTTCGTTATAGCCCCGTTTCATCGTATCTCGCTTGATCTTCCACTCAGCGCGTAGAGCTTCAGGCGGTGCTAGATAAACTTTTACATCGTGATAGTCACGGGTTTTCATGGTTGAATAACCGAGAAGCCCTTCAACAATCACAAACTTGCTCGGCTTGATATACTCAGGCGGATCGAACATCCCCGTGTCGTGGTTGTAAATCGGCTTCAGGATGGGCTGTCCGTTTTGAAGCAGGGACAGGTGTTGCTCCATAATATCCAAGTAGTTGCAGTCAGGATGCAGTGCTGAAATTCCCTTCTCTGCACGCTGAATTCGGTCGTACTTGTGATAATCATCGGTACAGATAATGGTGACATTGTCTTCACCTAATATCTGAGCAATTCCTCGTGTTAGTGTTGTTTTCCCAGCGGCACTGTCACCAACAATGCCTAGAATAATCGGACGATGGCTCATTTTCCCTCTCGCGCAAAAGCAAGTCCTGCTGGACATTCTGAATTGTTCAATTGTAGAAGGAATAGGGATCAACTCGATCGCAAGAATGCCTGCTGTTTGGGCGTTGGTTCTCAGTGCAGGTTGCGCCAAGCGTGTCCTTTTATCGGCACCCGCTGAGTAAAGTATTGTAAATTAATCGCGATGCCAGATTGCGATCGCAATCTTCAGCAGTCTCTTGCTGGATTAACTGCGATCACACTCATCAGGCAAAATGCGATCGCGCCCTCATCTCATACAAAACGCGATCGCCCAAACAGCAGTTACAGCAGATTGAGGAGTGGCAAGCATTGAGGTTAAAGTTGCGAGGGAGTGAATGAGCCATTCGCTAGCGCGATAGCTTCGCTTTACACTTCTCCATATGCCGAGTCGCCTTGCCATCGGATGGAGTGCCAGTTCAAGTCAACGCAGGGTGTGAGAGGCATAGGTTGAGGTTGTTATCGAGGTGTCCCAGGTATGAGCAAGATTTAAGATCCTGGTGTTGTGGGAGGATAGGTGTTGCAACTGGTGTCAGTTTCCCTTTAGAGGGATGACCGCCTATCAGAAAGCTCTTCAATAAAAGGATTTCTATTAATTAAAGTTGCCACTCACGAAACGCAGATGTTCTTCGCAATTTAGCGAAAAAGAAAATTTCGCTCTGATGAAGTGCGTTGGTTAGCCCATTCAGCACAAGGATTGTCAGTCAAAGACTGTAAACATTCTTAACGAATGTCCAAAGCGGTGGAAGCAACCTAAGACAAGATTCTAAAATGTAGCAGAAGCATAGAGTAGTTGTTATCAAAGCAGAATTCGGATTTATGGCAATGAATAATGGCGATAACAAATTCATAGTTAAGCAAATTCAAGGAGAAGTCCGAAATCTGTTTAAAAATTTGATTGATTTATCAGATTTAGATGGAACACGAATTGACAAGGATATTGCCTTATTAAGCCGAGGTCTTGCAGCATATAGTCTACACCTTTTAGCCGATATAAGTCCCAATGAAGCAGCACAATCAATTGTTGATGGAAACGGTGATAATGGAATAGATGCAATTTTTTGGCATAAAAACAATAATGTGCTTTGGTTGATTCAATCTAAATGGATTCAAAAAGGAAGTGGGCAACCAGACTATAGCGGGATAAATACATTTGCAACTGGTGTTAGAAATCTCATTAACGAGAATCTGGATAGACCTAATATTAAAATTATTAAGAAAAAGCACGAAATAGAAAAAGCTCTTTCAAGCATTGGGCTAAAAGTAAAACTTGTTATAAGCCATACTGGGCAGGGTCTTTAAAAGACAAGTCGAACATGCTTAGAAAATGTAGTTAAAGACTTAAATGAGAATGACGAAGGTGCTTTTAGTTATGAAGTGTTTGACAAAGATATAGCCTATCAGGCTGCTGTAGAAAATGCCAATAGGCTAAATATAGAAGCTGAGTTTAATTTATCAAATTGGGGAAAAATAGACGATCCACATACAGCTTTCTACGGACAAATAAATGCTTTAGAACTAGCTGAATTGTGGTTAAAGCACAAAAACAAATTATTTGCTAAAAATCTTAGAGACTTTATAGATCAAACTCAAGCTAATGATGAAATCATCCGAACTATAAAAGAAGAGCCATCATTGTTTTGGTACTTCAATAATGGTGTGACTGTTTTATGTCAAGAGTTGCAGAAGAAAACTAAGGGAACAAAAAGGCTGAGCGATGATTTTTTTGCTAAAGGTATTAGTATTATTAATGGCGCACAAACTATAGGTAGCATTGGTAGGGCTTATGAAGACGACCCAGAAGATTTAGAAGAAAAGTTAGAAGAAGCACAGATATTTATTAGATTAATTTCTCTTGAAAAGTGTTCTGATGACTTTGGAATGAAGATAACTAAGGCAACTAATACTCAAAATACTGTAGAAAGTAGAGATTTTGTAGCTTTGGACCCAACTCAGCAAAGATTAGCGCAAGAACTAAAAGCTTGGGATAAAGATAAAATTTATTTCTATAAACGTTCAGCGGAAATGGTTAGTAATGAAAACTCTTGTACGCTAAGTGAAGCTACAATAGCTTTGGCTTGTTTTAATCCAGACTTAGGACTATCCGTTATTGCCAAGAAAGATATCTCTGAAATTTGGGGAGATACATCAAGTACCTTGTATAAAATTATATTTAATAATAGTATTTCCTCTATTCAACTTTGGAGAGTTGTAGAAGTATACAGAATAGTTGAAAACGAATTGAAAGTCCGAAGTAAAGAGTCAAAATCATTTGATAAGATTGCAAATCATGCAAATTTATTTATTTTACATCTTGTTTTTCAATCCCTGGAAGAACAAAAAATTAATATTTTCAATCCGGACTTTAAAGCTGAAGACTACGAACTATTTTTACCTAAGATCATTACCAATATAACAAATGCAGTTCATGAGTTTATGCAGAAGGAACATCCTTCTACTAGGATAGGAATATTTTTCAAAAGTAATAATAAGTGTCAAGAATTAAAGCAAAAGATATACAACCGTTATAAATAAGTAGATACAAAGAAAGAAACTACCAATTAGCTTAACCCAGTGCAAAAGTGAGCGCGACGTGTACCTAAAGCATGCTCTCTCAACAAGGTTCAACCTATTCAGACAGAGTAGTTGCTTCGGGAATGGGTAAACCCTCACCTCGCAAACCATCTAAGTTAAAAACGCTCGCTTCTTTGATCTGCTGTTCCATCTCTTCAAGAGTTACACCTATTGCAACACATCCAGATAAATCTGGAACATAAGCTGAATAGTTGCTCTCCAGCTTTTCAATCACAATCGCATAGCGCATTACTCTTCTTCTCATACATCTTTGGAGTTCCTTCATGCTGACTCTTTACCGCTCAAAGCTTCTGATGTTCTTAAGGCAAGCACGAAGTGTGCGCGAAGCACATTAGCTCCAAGACAGCACAACCGACGACTCCAATCGCTCGATTCCATAATGTGCTATTGTGGTTCCGAAGTTCTCGCATCCCTTCGCTTCTCCAAAGGAATCTGGATGAAGCTGAATTTGGCTCAATGACATTCATCTGTCACCAACGACAGATAATTAGTCACTATACAATTTTTAATGGGCAGTACTGGACTCGAACCAGTGACATCCTGCTTGTAAGGCAGGCGCTCTACCAACTGAGCTAACCGCCCAAATTCAGACACTTTTTAGATAATAGCAGATTACGCTGCTGCTGCTACTATTCAAACAGAATAAATTTTAAAAAATCTCAAATTTTAACGGATGCCCTCTGGTCGGACGCACGATCGCATTACTTTATGGTGCCTGCCTTGGGTGGCTGGCATGACGTTCGGGCTGACTCGCAGTGGCGATCTGACGTTAATTGTTTCCGGAGGATTTTTATTCAGCGGGCTGATGTTTAGCCCAGACTTGGATCTAAACTCCCGTCCTTATCAGCGTTGGGGCTGGTTGCGGTGGATTTGGATACCCTACCAGAAGTGTTTACGTCACCGCTCGGTTTTTTCCCACGGGTTGGCAATTGGGACAATCGTGCGATCGCTTTATCTCTCCTGCTGGCTCTTTCTCGTGGGATTGTTGATATTAGGGATGCTACAGCTAGTCTGGGGTGTCGGGTGGACTTGGCAGGTGATAGCGAATCAAGTAGAGAGATCGCTTACTCAATACCCAGCTGAATGGATAGCGCTGTTTGTGGGTTTGGAGTTGGGTGCAATGAGTCACTCGTTCAGTGACTGGGGGGGTTCTGCCTACAAGCGGTTTAAAAAAAGTGGATTGAAGGCGGTGATGCCTAAGCGAGTGAAGACTCGGAAGCGAACCGGCAAAGTGAGTCAGCGTAGAGTCAAGAAACCAACCGCCAAGACGCAGAGGACGCGAAGGTAAGATCGAAAGACAAACTGAATTTTCGTTTATGCCAAATTCCCCAGAATCTGCTCATCCCATGCCTCAAACTGCACTAGAAGCCCTGCAACAGTTGATTGAGATTGTTGCCCAGTTGCGATCGCCCAATGGAGGTTGTCCGTGGGATTTAGCGCAGACTCCCCAAACCCTTACCCCGTATGTCATCGAAGAAGCTTATGAAGTCGTAGATGCGATTCGCACTGGGGATAAAGATGCGATCGCTGAAGAACTGGGGGACTTATTGCTACAGGTGGTGCTGCAAGCGCAGATTGCCAGCGAATCCGGGCAATTTAGCTTAACCGATGTCGTTCAGGGGCTTACTCAAAAGCTGATCCGCCGTCATCCTCACGTCTTTGGAGAGGTTGAAGTCGAAACTGCGGAGGAAGTCCACGAAAATTGGCAGAAAATCAAAGCCGCAGAAAAAGGAGAAACGACTCAAGACGCGCAACAGCTAAGTCGCAAACTGACTCGTTATTCCCGCACATTGCCGCCACTGATGGCAGGGATGAAAATTTCTCAAAAGGCAGCTGCGGCTGGGTTTGAGTGGGAGAATATTGAGGGCGTGTGGGCGAAGTTTCACGAAGAGTTAGCAGAATTTGAAGAGGCACTGCAACAGGAAGACGAAGCCCATCAGCAAGCGGAACTGGGAGATTTATTATTTACGGTGATTAATCTTGCCCGTTGGTACGATCTCGATCCTTCAGAAGCTTTACAGGGAACGAATCAGCGATTTATTCAGCGTCTGAAAAAAATGGAGGCTTTTGCCGACCGTCCCCTCTCTGATTACACATTAGATGAGTTGGAAACGCTTTGGCAACAAGCGAAAGCTCAGTTAGCAGCTTCGGGCGAATTAAACAAGGAACGCTAAATTTTTAAGCCGCGATTTGGGAATCCTGAATGAGGATGCGATACAGTTCTTCTTCCAGCCAGCACTCATCTTCTTCTGCTAGCACCAACCGTGCCTGCCGCCATATCCCAGCCATCTCTGAATCTGTGTACTTTGAAGTCAGTTTCTCCGATAGCTGTTCCAATGCTCTTGAATTCCGAGCGATCGCGATTGATGCCATTCTCCAGGAATCCCACCCATTTTTTGAAACTGCACTCATTTTCTGAAGCCCACTTCCTGACTGTTCTTTACCTAACTTAGAGGTCATTGGATTCGATTATCTTCCGTCAAAATACTGAATCTATGTAACTTCATATACTCTTCATAGGAAAACAATACTTATATAAATTTGCGATGAAATTTTCTAGCACCTGGTTTGCCGGTTTGAGTTCCTCAGCACCAAGAAGAAGGCGAACCGTGCGCTTGCAGTGTTCGCCCTTTTTGAAACTACAGGTTGGATGAAGAAAATTTCCGAAATTTAGAACAGGGATGGGAAGACAAAACCAAGCGCGATCGCTTTTTGGGTCTGCCCGCTCCCTTGATAAGCTTTCGCTAGCCCCATCAAACCTCTCAGGTAGTCTTTAGCGCGAGCATCGGAACAATGGCAGTATTGCCTGAGCAACGGAACTGCCTCTTGATATCGTCCTTGTTTGAGCGCGTCAAATCCGGCTTCGAGTGACATAATGCATCTCCCTGAAGAAGGAGCAGCGGTATTGGTTGACCAAATACTCGCTAGATACACGGTTTGTCACAGTAGTTTCGGAAAATTTCAGAAATTCATCTACCAAAAGATAGAACCATTGAAATGAAAAACCCGCTTTCTCGAAGAAACCGGGTTTATGGGGATGAAACTAAATAAAAAATTTAATCGCCGCCAGCAATACTCAAAGAGTATTGCTGGCGGTAGATTCATCATCTTCTGAGTAATCTCCGCTTAAATATTGAGCAAGAAATTTGTCAATAACTTTTACAATTTCTCCGCACTCAGGGCTATCGGAAGACTCTTGGAGGATATCTCTATCTAAGACATCTAGCTGCTGATTTTCTATCAACAGCTCTTCTTTCAGCAGAGATTTACCTAAATCAAGTGGAAATTGCTGAAGGGAGTCCTCAAGCGATCGCAAACTTTCTACTAAGTCTAACTGCAATCGATCTACCATTTGGAGACGAGTCTCTACGTCAGACTGCGATTGCACAAGCGCGTCGAAATACTCTAATGAATCTAAGGGCAAGTCTATCGCGGGGAGGCGTTCATCTAAATCAATGTCTAAATCAATGTCTAACAGCTCGACCGGAACACTTCTAGTTGAACTAGCCCGTAACTGCTGCGACTTTTGGCACTCTTCAGCACTATTAGCCAACAATTGCTGTAATTTTTGACAGGTTTTAGGCAAATTAGCTAGCAACTGCTGGGATTTTTGGCGCTTTTTAACGCCATCAGCTCGTAACTGCTGGGATTTTTGGCACTCTTGAGCCAAATCAATCCGTAACTGTTGTCTAGATTGCAACTGTTTATCTGCGGGTGGGCTAGCAGAAACTAACAGTTTTTTTTGATGTATACTCATTTAAGTTATATTTTGTAATTTTTCTGAAAATTTTATTTTCATACTACTTATATATTTTACAAACAACAATTAAGAATTTATTAAAATGAGCTAAAATCGAGCTAATAAATTTAATTTATAAATCAATTAAAAAGTAGTAAACCTATCTCTAGCCTTAGGTTCATCCGATTTAAACTCAGGCATCCCATCTATTAGAATTTAAACAGAAGCCACATTTTGCTAAACTTTGGCTTGAACGTAGGCGTTTGATTCAGAGCCATGACTTCCCAGATTGCTTCCATGTCCTTAAGTGCGATCGCTCAAAAAACTCGTCAAGCAGCGCGAAGCTTGGCAGTGTTGTCCGCAGAGGCGAAAAACCAAGCGATTGAAGCGATCGCGCAAGCGCTAGAATCCTCAGCATCAGAGATTGTGGCGGCGAATGCGGCAGATTGCAAGGCAGCGGAGGCGGCAGGAATTCCCAAACCGCTTTACGCTCGCTTGAAGTTAGATGAAACAAAGCTAAAAGGCGCGATCGCGGGGGTGCGAGATGTGGGGCGTCTGCCCGATCCCGTGGGCGCAGTGCAGGTTCACCGGGAACTGGATGAGGGATTAATTCTCAAGCGCGTTACCTGTCCTCTAGGCGTTCTGGGAGTGATTTTTGAAGCGCGTCCCGATGCAGTGATGCAAATTTCCACTCTTGCCATCAAATCTGGCAACGGTGTTATCCTCAAATGCGGACAGGAAGCGGTGCGTTCTTGTGAAGCGCTGGTGAAAGCGATTCGCCAGGGATTAGCGAAGACTGAAGTAAATCCAGATGTAGTGCAATTGCTGACAACGAGAGAGGAAACCTTAGAACTGCTGAAATTAGATCAATTTGTAGATTTAATTATTCCTAGAGGTTCTAACTCTTTTGTCCGTTTTGTGCAAGAAAATACTCGCATTCCTGTTTTGGGTCATGCCGAAGGGATTTGTCACGTCTATGTGGACAAAGCGGCGGATCTGCAAAAAGCTATCTCGATTACCGTAGATGCCAAAACCCATTACCCAGCCGCCTGCAACGCTGTGGAGACTCTGCTAGTGCATCAAGCGATCGCATCGGAATTGTTACCGCAAGTTGCGAATACTTTGCAATCAAAAAATGTAGAATTGCGAGGAGATGAAAGCACTTGCGAAATCCTGAACATTACACAGGCGACTGAAGCCGACTGGGCGACAGAATACAGCGATTTAATTCTCTCAATCAAAATTGTGGATTCTCTCTCAGAAGCGATTGACCATATTAATACCTACGGTTCTCGGCATACTGATGCCATCGTGACAGAAGATACTGCTGCTGCAACTAATTTTCTGGCACAAGTCAATGCTGCTGGAGTCTTTCATAACTGTTCAACTCGCTTTGCCGATGGCTTCCGTTACGGATTAGGCGCAGAAGTGGGAATCAGTACTCAAATGATGCCTCCTCGCGGCCCTGTAGGCTTAGAAGGACTGGTGACATACAAATATCAAATCGCAGGCGATGGGCATATTGCTGCCACCTACAGCGGTGCAGATGCCAAACTCTTTACTCATCGAGATTTGTAGACACCGAATCTAGGTGTAGTAGAAATACTCGGCGGAGAATCTCCCTAAATTTTCTCACCCCCGAAAGCAGCCCAGTGAAGGTCGAAGATAAATTTTTCCAACAGAAGCCCAGGAAAAATTTTATTCGCGAGTGCTGGGGTGTACTTTAAAGTAGGATTGAGGTTTTTTAAAACCTTAAAATGCTTACCGAGCGATCGCTAACCTTGCCAGTTGCCAAGGAGAATTCAGGAATTATTTAATTCAAGAAGAAGCCATTATGAACTCACAACTATCACTTTATGAGCGCCTGGGCGGTGTTTACAATATTGCAGCCGTAGTCGATGATTTCATTGACAGAATCATGGTTGACCCGAAATTGAATGCAAATCCTCTTGTAGATGAAGCACATCACCGAGTGTCAAAAGCAGGTTTCAAGTATCTGGTTACAGAAATGGTTTGCTGGGCGACAGGTGGTCCGCAACAATATACGGGTCGTTCAATGCACGATTCTCATGCTCACCTAAAAATTTCTCCTGAAGAATGGGAAGTATTTCTGGCGGATTTTCAACAAAGTTTAGATAAGTTTGAAGTTCCTCTGACAGAACAGAAAGAGCTATTTGATATCGTTGCCAGCACTCGGCAAGATATTGTTGAATGAAGGCGATAACGATGATTTAATCTTTTTCTGCTTCAGTGAATAAACAGCAGCATGACGATTGAGAATAAAAACTGGTTTGCAATGGCTTTACAGTTGAGGGGATCGGTCGCACCGACTATTTTTCCCCGCGTTCTTTTGTGTGGAGGGTTTGGTTTTTTCGTTTCTATTCTCGATTATTTTAAATTACCGATCGCTGGAAACCTTTTAGATAATCTGGTTACTAATGTTGTTTATAATCTGGTTTTAGGCTTATTATTGGTTTTCCGGACAAATACGGCTTACGAGCGGTTTTGGGAAGGGCGCAAATCCTGGGGGCTTTTGGTGGTGAACGTCCGCAATTTAGCGCGGCAAATTCAAGTATCGGTTGCGGAACGAGAATCAACAGATAGAGAGGATAAAGCAACAGCGATGCGGTTATTAGGAGCCTTTGCGATCGCAACTAAGTTACAGTTGCGACAAGAGGCTTTAAACGACGAGTTAGAAGAGATAGTAACTCCATCGCAATTTCTTCAGCTCAAAAGCGTTAAAAACCCTCCGCTAAAGATAGCATTTTGGATTGGGGATTACCTACAGCAGCAACACGAGCGGAACTCCTTAAATAATAATCAGTTAGCTGCAATGAATGGATTGCTAGATCAAATGGTAGAAGCTTTAACTGGCTGCGAACGCATTTTAAAAACCCCCATTCCTTTAGCTTATGCGATTTACCTAAAGCGACTGTTGCTGATCTATGGCTTCGCACTACCTTTTCAACTTGTCGATACTTCCGGCTGGTGGACAGGGCTAGGTGTCGGTATAATTAGTTTTATTTTATTTGGGATTGAAGAAATCGGTAATGAAATTGAAAATCCTTTTGGACGAGATCCGAATGATTTACCATTAGATGATATTTGCACCACAATCATTGAGAATCTTGAAGATTTAACGAAGATACCGGAGCAAAGTTTAGGAGAAATTTTGGCTCCTCAGGTTTGAAGTAGCAAGGAAATTAAGTTTTTGACAAAATGGATAGCATTCAGCTAACAGGAATTCGCTGCTACGGCTACACTGGTTACTTACCAGAAGAACAGGTATTGGGGCAATGGTTTGAAGTAGACGTAACTTTGTGGCTAGATTTGGCACCAGCAGGCATCAGCGATGCCATAGAAGACACTCTGGATTACCGCGCGGTGATTTCGACAGTGAAGGATTTGGTAAAAACCGCTAAGTTTGCCCTCGTAGAAAAGTTAATCAGCGCGATCGCAGATGCCATCTTAGAATTCAAACAAGTGTCACAAGTCCAAGTGCGGTTAACGAAACCGGGCGCACCGATTCCAGACTTTGGCGGCAAAATTACGATTGACATTACGAGGGCGAATCAAAAGGGCAATGGGTAGAAGACCCGTAAACAAGGAAGGATGAGCAATTAGCGATTAGATTTGACAGCAATTTTTTGTGGGGAAACAAGCGTGACTTTTCGCATTTTGAGCTTTGACGGGGGCGGTATCCGGGGTGTCATTTCGGCAACGATGCTGACGGAGATTGAGAAAATTATCGGTCAGCCCTTAAGCCAATACTTCCACTTAATTGCAGGAACCTCTACCGGGTCAATTTTGGCGGCGTCGATTGCTAGCGATCGCACAGCCCAGGACATCGTGGATGTGTACCAGAACAAAGGGACTCGAATCTTTCCCTACCGAAACCTTTGGTCGGCGCAACGGGTAGGGTTGCTTCTTCAGTACGGCCCTTCTGCCCCTAAATACTCAAACAAAGGTTTGATTGAATCTCTTAAAGAAGAATTTAAATACAAAAAACTGTCGGATATCACTTCAACAAAACTCTTAATTACTGCCTACGACACAATTAAGCGAGAACCGATTATTTTTAAAAGCTGGCGCAAAATATTTGCTGAACTTCCCTTATGGGAAGCGTGCCTCTGTTCTGCTTCTGCCCCAACTTTTTTTCCTGCCTATAGACTGGATAAAAAAGAAGAAGGGATTGCCCAAGGCGGAGATACAAACTCGATTACGTTAGGGCAAGAAGCCGCAGAAGACAATGGTGATTACAATCAAATGCAAATTGAAATCATCGGCGGGGCGGGACGCGGTCAGATTCGTAGCATCATTGGTTACAGAGGCGGGACTCGGATGGCGCTTGTGGATGAGCCGTGGAACGTAGTGCCTAATAATACTTCTGCTTACCGGATTACTAACGTATACTCGGTGATTGACGGTGGTGTTGGGGCAAATAATCCCACAGCTTGCGCGATCGCTGAAGCCCTGCGGTTAGGTTATAAACCCCACGAAATTTCAGTTTTATCCCTCGGTACGGGAAGTCTTACCCGCGCAATTCCGCTTGAAAGTGCCCAACAATGGGGTGCGATTCAGTGGGCACTCCCGATTCTTGATGTAATTTTTGATGCTTCGTCAGATATTAATAGTTACATTGCTAAACAGGTGATTGATGAGGATAGTCGTTACTTGCGCTTGCAATTTAAACTCGATAGCAAGTTGACTGGGAAACGATTGAGTGACGATATCGATGATGCGAGTCCGGCAAATGTCATGAATCTAATTGAAGCCGCCAAAGTCTACATCAACCTACCACAAGTGCAAAGATCGTTGAGGGATTTTATAAATAGTTAGCAGACTCAGAAAAATTAAAAATAAGATGATTTTGAATGGTCTTACCATTGGGGCATTGCGGCGATTAATGCTCTAGCAGATTCGCTATCTAGTGGCTTGGAAAAGAAGAATCCTTGCCCAGCTTCGCAGCGTAGCGATCGCAGTTGTTCCATCTGAGCCGCCGTTTCTACACCTTCTGCGATCACATCTAATCCCAGATGATGAGCCAGCGTAACAATCGTTTTTACAATCTCAGAATTTTCGCCTGCATCCATCCGGCTAACAAAGGAGCGGTCAATCTTCAGAGTATTGAGCGGAAAGCGGTGCAAATAGCTCAAAGAAGAATAGCCGGTTCCGAAGTCATCAATACTAAGTTGAATTCCGGAGTTGCTTAGTTGCTCTAAACTAGCCGTAGCGGCGGCAGCATTTTCCATCACCACACTTTCGGTAATTTCCAGTTTTAGACTTGGTGCTGGTAACTCGGTTTCTTGGAGAATTTGCTGAATTTGCTCGACTAAATTAGGTTTGGAAAACTGCCTGCCGGAAAGATTAACGCTGATGGTTAATGGCGCTAAGTCAGGAAATTCTTGTTGCCAAAGCCGCATTTGACGGCAGGCTTCGCGCAGAACCCACGCTCCCAAAGGGATGATTAAACCTGTTTCTTCTGCGATCGGGATAAAATCAACTGGGGAAATCAAGCCGCGAAACGGGTGAGACAAGCGTACCAGTGCCTCGAAACCAGTAATTCTGCCAGTCATGAAGCAGACAATGGGCTGATAGTGAAGCAGGAAAGAATGACTGAAGGATGCGGACTCACGACTGAGTGAAGAGTAACCAGAAGAATTGACAGTTTTTGTTTGAAGCCGGTCTTTTACCTCAGTTCTGGCTAGGGCTTGTCTGAGATCGTTTTCTAGTTGCAAGCGAGCCACCGCATGAGTGTGCATAGCGGTGGTAAAAACTTCGTAACGGGCTTTGCCTAGTGCCTTGGCTTGATATAAGGCGATGTCGGCGTCACGCAGAATGTCTCCGGGGTAGGGGCAAGTTTTGTAAGTGCCTGATGAACCTCGTTGCTCGATTGCACTTAAGGTAATGCCAATGCTGGCTGTCACAACGACCTCGTGTCTGTCTAGGTTGAAAGGATGCCGGAGGTCTTTTTGGATGCTTTTGGCGATCGCTTCTACAACGTCGATATCTTGAATTTCTTCTAAGAGGATGACGAATTCATCGCCCCCAAGCCGTGCCACAGTATTGCTGCCACACACAGAGGCTTGCAGGCAAGAAGCGACGCTACTTTGCAGTCGCTTTGCTAACGCAATCAGCAGCTGGTCTCCGATGACATGACCGAGGCTATCATTGACGACTTTGAAGCGATCGAGATCTAGAAATAAGACGGCAAACAGATATTCTGGCTGTCTTCTGGTTCGCGCGATCGCCTGGGACAGTCGCTCCATAAATAAGGCTCGATTGGGCAAACCTGTCAGCGGATCGTGAAAGGCATCATAGATGAGATGTTCCTCAGCCACCTTGCGGTCGGTAATATCCGTCTGCGATCCTGCCATCCGGTAGGCTTTGTCATTGGCATCTCGAATCGCCATTCCTCGACAAAGCATCCATCGGTAGGTTTGATCTTTATGTAACATCCGATATTCTTTCTCGAAGTGGTGAGTCAACCCTTCTAGATGGGCAGCGATCGCGCTTTTGACTCGCTCCAAGTCTTCTGGATGTACGCGGTTAAACCACTCCTCCGGGCTGTCGCCAATTTCATCCTCCTGGCAACCCAACATCGATTTCCAGCGCGGCGAAAAATAGAAGGTTTCCGCTTTCAGGTTCCAATCCCACAAACCTTCATTACTCCCGCGAACCGCCAGCGCATACCGCTCTTCGCTTTCCCGCAGCGCCTCTTCCGCCAGCTGGCGTTCGTTCGCCGTTGCCAAGACATTCGCAACCGCTTGCAAAAAATGAACTTCGTCTTCCGTAAACCTTCGGTAGTCAGGGGTGTGAACGCTCAAAACACCGAACGGGTTCCCCTGACTATGAATAATCACACTCATGCCAGCGATCGCGCGGTGGTTGTGCAGCAGTGGCGTTCCAGAAAAGCGCGTTTCGATCCGGAGGTCTTCCACAATCACCGGCTTCCCCGTTAGCAAGGTATATCCTGCTTGGGAACGATCGTGGGCACCGATGATTGCCGAACCCACCAACCCTTCCTGCCAACCAACGCCCGCTCGCATGAACAAAGCATTGCCTCCCGGCATCAGTTCCAGAACCTGGCAATAGGGCACTTCCAGGGTTTGGGCAACCAGCTTCACCGCTTCTTGCATCAGCGTATCTAGATTGGTGCCAGAGAGCGCCCCTTGCCCCAGTTGCGCCACGACTGCTGAAGCCCGCGCATGGGATTTTAGTTCGTACTCAGCAGCTTTGCGTTCGGTAATATCTCGTTGCACCGCTAGCAAATGGGTAAACCAACCCGTACTATCTGCTAGCGGTAAGATATTCAGTTCTACCCAAAAATCGGAACCGTCTTTACGGTAGTTAATCAACTCGACTCTGACTGGCTCCCATCGTGACAAAGCTTGACGAATTTTATCGAGTTGCGATCGCTCAGTTTTCGGCCCTTGCAACAACCGGGGAGTCTTACCGATTACCTCTTCCGGTTGATAGCCGGTCATTTGGGTAAAGGTCTGATTTACATAGACAATTCTGGGGCCAAGCGGCTCTTCCAATGGCTCAGCTTCTGTAATGACAATCGCGTCATTTGCATTGATAACAATGGATTCTAGTAGGCGCAGGCGCTCCTCAGAGAGCGTAAAGAAACGCTCCTGCTGTTCTTCCCCTCGTGGGTGCGATTGGGGGGCACGGGTTAAGCGGTTCAAACCACGGCGTAGTTCTTGTTGAGCCGCAACCTGACGAGCGATGATTCGCAGTGCTTCGGATTGTTTTGGGCTAATCTGACGCGGCACGAAGCTTATATTTTTATCAAAGATACGAGGTTGATAATTCGTATCCAGCTTAACTGCTTGATTCGCAGGCCGTTTTGGTTCGATCATTCATAAATGCTTTCGACAGGTTGGACACAGTAGGATGCAAACCCGTTTTATTAACCTTTGTTTTCTTATTTTGCCTTTTTTTTAAGGATCATTTTAATTTCTTAATGCTTCTCAATCCTCTAGGGAGGGATAACCGTGTTATAGGCAAGTTGTCGGCAAGCAGGTCCCCTAAAGACGGCAAAAGGCAAGGGATGATTCCCTTACCCTTTTTGCCCTTCCAAACTGAGCCTCTTTCCAGAAAATTTGTCTTTAACCTTGGAGCCGGTTCAGCTTTCCTTTTAAGACTCGGTTTCGATGGGAAAAAACAGCATACTGTCGGGTTCAAATCTCCAGGATATTCCTTCCGGATCTCGACCCTGGCTCCAATCTGCGAAGTATGGCTCACTTCTGCGTTTGTAAATGGTACTGGAATGAACATCCAGCCGCCTTGCCAGTTCGGATTGGATCAGCGCTTTAGAAGCCCTCTGTTCGTCAGTGGGTTCGTTTTCAGGTTCCTCAAACTCCTCGTCATCTGCTGATTCCTGTGGTTGCTGCTCTTTGCGGGCAGGTGCCACAGCTTCTGGAGCATCATTGACATAAGATTGGCGGGAAGGTTCGCTGTCATCAAAGATGCTACCTAAAGTGTTGGCAGTGATAAAGTAATACACTTTGCCTTTGTCTTGATAGTCAAGGGCACTTGCTCCAAATTCTTGGGCTTTTGTATCCAAGTACCGCTGCGCTGCTGCTCCAGAGAGATTCGCTTTCATTGCCAAGTCGAGTGCTGTAACGCGCCCTTGGGTTTCCTGAATTAGCTGATGGAAAAAGGGATTGACTTGCTGGCTCCACTTTTGCCATTGATAGTTTTGCCAAAGCCTTAAACAGATACCCACCAACACCAGTGCCAGCACTACAGGCCATGCTACAAACAGGAAGGCGATCGCAAACGCCAGTGGCAAGAGGACAACCAGAAAACCACTGGCACTACTATTTATTGTTTTTCCAGCCATGTTGCTTCCCTAATAAATTTACTTAGGTCTCGATCTCGCCATAACTGCCGTTGTGGCAAACAATCTAATCTTTGCAAAGAAAGGGCGATCGCGGCAAAACTAATCGGCAAACAAGCAAAAGTTAAAAGGCAAAAGTTACACAAAAGGCAAAACTAGGCAAAAATCTGGCTTGGAGAGTAGTGTCTTGGAACCCCACCCCCAACCCCTCCCCGCTTGCGGGGAGGGGAGCCGGAGCCAGCCGCAGGCGAGCGCAGGGTGGGGTTTCAGGGTATTTTGGGTAATTAGGCGGATTTAGATAAGAGCCAGGAGAGAGAACATAATGTCAATTTCCGAACTACTCTAATCCGACACTTTCAAAGTAGAAGAAGCTGAGCGTCCAAACTCTTCTGGGGCATACTGTAGATGAGCTTCTGCACCAGGCCATAGAAAGGTACCTGGAGTGACAGAACGGACGAGGTAGTGCAGGGAGTAAACTCCAGCTTCCAGGCGATCGCTATAGGCAACAATGCGATCGCGATAAATCGTCTTGAAGCCAAAGTTATCCTCTTTTGCCTGTAATGCAGCCGTAGAAGTTTGGAAACTCGCATCGACTGCCTCAAACCCGGCTGGGAGCGGATCGGTAATGACCACACGATCCACCGGACGATCGGTAATAATCTCCAAACCGATATCAAACACCTGACCGCTTTTCACCGTCAACGGCTCATCAGAAGCATAGAGGCTGAGCTTTCGCAACACCTTTTCTTCATTAGCGGGACGGATTTCGCGTGTCACCCGTAAGCCGTTAAATCTTCCCGGTTGATTTCCCTGTAGGCGATAGCGGTAGGCAACCAAGTAGTGCAACGTGCCTTGACCAGATTTTTGCACAATCAGATCGTGGCGATCGCGTGGCAACTGGGTCATCGGCACCTTAAGATCCTGGCTGGGGTTGGTGTATCCCTTAAACTGCGCCGATGTCAATTTTTTGCCAGCGAGTTTCACCGTTGCGGCAAAGTTAGGCGGTGTTGGCTGCGTCTGACTATATTCCACCAAAGCCGTGAGTGCTTGAGCGTTGTCGTAGGTATTCTGCCAAGTGCCGTTTCGTCGCAGTGTCAGGAGACTTTGCAACAACCGATCCAGGATTTCTGGGTTAGTCTTTTGCGCGATCGCAAGGCGTAAAGCTTGAGCTTGCGCTGTTGTTGCCGAGTTGAGCCAAGATAAACCTTGGGGTAAATTTACCGTAGCAGTGCGACCCGTTTGATAAATATTCTGCTGGAATTGTTTCGACAGAGTTTGAGATTCTTCTTGCCACTCTGGAAACTGAGATAGGTAACGCGCCAGCTTAATCTGCGTAACCGGATCGAATTGACTGCGTTGTGCGTAGATGTCTGCAAGAAAGTCATTACGCTTTTCTCCCAGTTCCGCCAAAGCAGAGAGTGCTTCTAGCCGCACCTGATTCTTGCAGAGTGGTTGCTTACAAAAATCATATTGACCGGGATCTGCAAGAATTTTCTTCAAGTAAGTCGTCAAGCGAGACACCATTCTCGGTTCCACCGTCAGTCCCGCTTTCGAGGCTCTTGCCAAAGCTTGAGCTGCGTAAGGAGATACTAACGGATCGGACTTCTGTTGACCAGGCCAAGCGGCGAATCCACCATCCGGTTGCTGGAGTTTTTGTAGGTGTTCTAGAGATTGGTTCGCTTGTTGAGTCGGATTGAATTGTGCAAAGGTTTGACCGTATTTTTGAGAAAGCGTTTGCAAGCTGGATGCGATCGCTAATTGACTCGCCGCTGGTTCCAAAAATGGCAATTGCTCATCCTGCAATACTTGACGCGCTGGTGCGGTAATTTCCGGTATCAGCGTACTGGCAAGGGAAACCTCCAAACCTCCCGCATCAGGGACAACCTTTTTATCCACATTCAGGGGAATTTTTACCTGATTCGTAGTTGTACCGCTTTCTACGACTTGTTCGGTAATCTCTAGCGCTTTCACCTCCAAAGGCACTTCAAACGCATCAGCGGTTCCATTCAACTGAGTGGTAAACTTCACCTGAGATTTACCTGCACTTCCTGCCACGATAGGAAAGCGATACGCACGAGTGCCAGATTCTGCTTTGGTTTGCAGATTAGCGGGTTTATTTGCAAACTGAAGAGAACCATTCGCCACACCATTGATTGCCAGATTTCCGGTTTGTTGGGTATTGTTCGTGACAGATAAGCCAGCTTCCAAGCGATCGCCCGGACGTGCAAATTGCGGCAAGATGGGGTTAGACAGCAGCGGTTTCGTCGTGATAAATGTCGCTTCGCCGTTGCCAAAGTGCAGATTACCATCGGTAGCAACTGCCATCACCCGCCATGTTGTCAAGTCATCCGGCAACTTAAATGTCACCTCTGCCTTCCCTGTCGCGTCTGTGAGAACCGAGCCGTTGTAGTAAGCTAAGGCTTGGAAATCCTTGCGGGTGCGGGTATTTGCTGCGCCTGCTGATTGTCCCCCGCCATAACCCCAACCTTTCGGTTTCGTCATTGAGGTTGGTTGCACCACCACATTAGGACGATTATCGCTAAATCGAGTTGAAATCGGCTGCTCTGCATAAACAGTCTGCACCAAATCCGGCGGACGATAACCGCTCAGTTGCAGCACCGCTTCATTTACCGCCATGACGGTAAACTGTCCTTGTGCTGGGTTGCCTTGTGCATCCTTGAGTTCTAGCTGTACGGTTTCTGGGACACCCGGTTCTAGTTGCGTTTGAATGGGGGTAACTTGGACTTTTAAATACTTATCATCCAAGTTAGTTTTAAAAGGAGCAAACCCAATCCGCACCAAGTTTTCTAAGCTTCCGGGTTCTACTTGGCTTAGGGGAACGCCTTGGCGAACTAATACCGCTTCTACTGCGGCATTTGGCAACATTTCCGGCGTTACTTGGAATTGAATCTGCGGCGCACCCCCTTTCACTTTGGTAATTGTCTTGTACAGGGGTTTGTCGCGGACGATAGCAAAGTATAACTCGGCTTCCGGATAAGGAGATTGAATTAAAGCGGTAGCCGTTTCACCCGGTTTATAGGTGTCTTTGTCAAGTTTGACTTCTAAGCGATCGCGATCGCTTTCTCCCCAACTCACCGCATTGCCACCCGTCGCCCAAATTTGCAAATCAGTTGCGGTAACTTCATCCTTGGTGTTTGCAAAGTTTGCTCTAATCCGGTAAGAACCCGATTCCGGAGGTGTAAGAGAGACAGATTGAGGACTGGTTCCAGATTTTACTTCTGTCTGTGAAACTGTCTTATATTCGACCTGATTTTTAGCGGTATTACTGCCTTCTACCACCCGCGTGACGCTGCTATATTTCATCTGTTGCAGTTCCACGCGCACCCGTTGCCCTTCCATCGCCTTGCCGGTAGGATCGGTGACGATAACTTGGACGGGGAAAGCTTGAAGCGCATCCGCGACGAAATTGGATTGTAAACCGATTAAGCGATCGCTTGGCAATACCGTAAACGTCTTAGAATCCGATACTGACAAATTCGACACATCGGAGACTTGTACATCCACCCGATAAGTCATCGGGTAAGGCACATCCTTCGCTATCTTGACAATTTGGCTGTTCCCCTTACCATCTAATACCTGGTTTGATTGCAACACATCACTGGAAACAGTCGGACTTTCCTCAGGCCAAAACCACTGTCGCCCAAAAGAAAATTGCTCCCACCCTTTCGGTTTAAAATCAGCTTGCGATCGCGTGACGTAATATTCTGCCTTCCCGCCTTCTACAGGCGCACCAAATAAATAATTGCTCGTGGATTTCGCTTCAACTTGCTGGTCTTTTAGAGCAAATTCTTTATCTAGATTTAGCTCAACCTTAAAATTAGGCGGTTTAAACTCGGCAACGCGAAAGTCACCCAAAACCTCTACACCACTTTTGCCTTTCGCTTGAATCGAATAATAGCCAAGCGGTTGATTAGTCTTAAACGGCATTTCTAGAGAAAAACTTCCAAATTCATTGGTTTTTTGAGTACCTAAATCCGTGTTTTTACCATCTGGATTTAGGAGAGTGACTTTATAACTAGCATTTTTGTCCTGCTGAATCTTGCCATTTTGTAAGTAGTAGGCAAAACCCGTAAACGATGCTTTTTCCCCTGGCTGGTAAAGCTGTCTATCCGAGAAGATTACCCCCCGTGAGACTGGCTTCCCATCATCCCATCCAGCATCAACGCCATAGCCATAAGCACCGCTATATTCTTCCGTGCGGACAAATGCCCAATCTTGATTTTCGCGGGCAATTACGAGCAATTTAGGCCCTTGTTCAAATCCAGAACTGGATTTTGTACATTGCTGCATATCCTCACGACGCAATAGTAATGTCCCCGCTTCATCCGTTTTCCCTGATGCACAAGGTACGGGTTGAGGACGAGATTTTGCCTCTAATTTCGACTCATAAATCTCTACAGGTGCAGATGCTACGGGAGAACCATCTGAGAGATGATGCACGCGAATCAATCCCGAATCTGGGAACCACTGTGCAAACACTCCCAAATTAGTCAATTCTACCATTCCATAAGTCGTCGGTTCGCGCCATTGTTGCTTACCATTTTCTTCATAACGATTAGTTCGCGCCTGAACCCCATAAGCTAACATTCCCGTACCTGTACCCAGTTTCTCTCGGATGGGAACAGCCACATCAATTAACTGATTTTTCTTACTCGATACTTTGACACTTTGCCAAGAATTGGGATTCGGTAATAAATCATTCCCATCGCCTTTGGGATAAGCAGAATCTACATAAACTAAATCTGTCGGCTGCAATACCCGATAAGCTGCTTTATACTTTGATTCTGGCAAGTTTACAGTAGAAAGATTTAACTGTAAATCTTTACCGGATGGGAATATATTTAGATTTGACGGTACCCAAATATCTCCAGCTACATCGCCTGTTTCGTATTTCAGAGTAACTGGCTTTTCCAATGTTTGCCCAAACTTATCCTTGAGTTTTTTACCGACAGTAATTGTATAAGTAGTGGCAGGTTCTAATGCCCAAGGATTGAGATTAACAAGACTTTCTCCATCAGGAACTTGAACCAGTTTAATAGCTTCTTTTGGCGCAGGAGTTACAGTAATATTCTCAATCGCTGAATCTGCGTCAAGCCCGTTATTAAATTGCAGTTGAGGGCTTCCTTTGACAAACCGACCATAAGTTCCTCCGGCATCGGGTACTCCGTAATATTTAATTATCAGTAATTTCAAAGGCGAATAAGTAGCTAGCTGACTAACATAAGACATCTCGCTGGGCAGATTACCCCGAGTAGGACGCAAACCCGGAGAAAATTCTAAGCGGTAACGAGTCGCTTTTTCTAAAGTCTGCTGCGGTACTAAATTATATGTCCAGTTGCGGGTTGAAGGGTCAAGTTTCTCCTGTGGCTGTTCATTCTCTGAGGGTGTCTCTTTTTTTTCTAAGTCAACTTTCAGCCGTATATCCTTCTGTTTTCCTTCCGAAATTAGCTTCAAATGCTCTTGGATTGAAGCGATATCCAGTTCTACATTTGAGTTGAATTTTATAGTTGGCTTTAGAGCGATCGCTTGATTATCAGGATTTTCAGGATTAGTAGTCGGTAAATTAGTTAGTTTAATCGGTTCGGTATTGAAAGTCCACGCTAAATCCTTATCCAAACGATGATTTTTTAGATCCGCCAAACCAGCTTTCAGAGTGACTCTGACTCTCGTTGCTTTCGGCAGTGCTTTGTCGGTTTGAAATCCCACCATTCGCGGCGTCAAAAATCGAAATTGCCCCGCTAGTGGTGGCAAAATCTCAAATTGTTTTAGCTTTTGCTGTTGATCGGGGCTATCAAGACTCTCAACAGGAATCAAAGCATCTTTAAATCGGATGCGAATCTGCGCTAAAGGTTCAACCTCCCCAGTCGGACTAATTTCTTCAATCCAGTCTGGTAGTTGCGGCGTCGCTAGAGAAGGAACTGCTGGAAGTGGTTCATTTCCAGAGAGATTAATCACGCCACATCCGGCTATTCCCAGTACGAATGCTACGACAACCAGAAACCGCATCCAAATTCTCACGATCGTGCCTATCTGTTGAAAGGATTTATCTGTACTATCATCTGCAAGACCGGAAGACAGCAAATTTGTATCAGGAATTGAAACTGGCATAACGTCTCCCCTCATTGCAGGTAATTCATCGGAGGGACAACCACAAGAGTTATCCCTACATGACCCACTAACAAGAGGTCTACATCTCAATGACTCAACCTTCCGGCTAGCTTAACAATTAAGCTTAAAATCTTTACTTTATGCTGAGCTAACGCTACTCACGCTCGGCTAAAATCCAGGCAGTCAGTCTAGGCAAAGCCGTCATGGTACAGTACGACCCGTTGCTTGATCTGCCATCCTCAACAGAACTACCTGATTCTGACGATACCTCTGCGGATAATAAACTACAAAACCAGGAATTCTGTAAAGTATTATAATATTATATGTAACATAGCTAATTTTCTAAGTCTTACATATTAAGACAGTAGGGATGTCACCAGCGTTGGCTTGCCATAACAAAGCAAGCATTTTAGGAGTTTAAAACTATGCTAACGCTTGTTAGAGCCGAAAAAAGTTGTGAATATAAGCTGAAGCATTGTGCTGCTATCTACCTTGTCTTCAGAAAATACTTTGAGACTTCGACTTCTAATAGAGAAGTTGCTAGCTCATATAACAATGAAGTTCTGGTACTATCTGAGCGCGATAGCGAGTTTTTCCTGGCAGTCATGGAAAATCCACCGGAGCCTTCTGAAGGTTTGCTCTCAGTATTTGAATAGATTTGTGGTTCAACGCAGGAAAAGCTGAAGCCTTGTGAATTGGATCGTATGTCCCATAAATTCTACAGGGCGTAGCCTTAGTAGCCTTAAGAAAGATCCCTTTAATTCTGGGGAACCAGAACTGGATAAATATCTCAAGCAATATGCGAAGAAAAACGATGAAAGTGGGATTGCAAAAACATTTGTAGCTCTCCCAGAGGATGAGACTGGGGTAATAGCTGGTTATTATTCTTGCAGCATGAGTGTGATAGATCCTCAAGGGATACCCACTGACCTACGGAATAAGCTTCCTAGCTACCCCACTCCTGCCATGCTTATTGGAAAACTTGCTGTTGATAAGTCGATGCAAGGAACAGGTCTTGGAAAGAAACTGTTGAGGCATGCTTTTGAAAATGCAATAGATATCTCCCAAAAGGTAGGAGTCTATGCTGTTAGGGTCGATGCATTGCATGAACAAGCAAAAGAGTATTACAAAAAGCGCGGTTTTCTCGAATTGCAGGATACCCCTGTTTCTCTTTTTCTTCCTATCGAGACGATAAAAGAAGCAATCAAGCGCACACAAGAAAAAAAAGCATAGCAAAGTGAAAATATCAGTATTTCAATAAAACTAGCTAACTAAATAGGAATTCAGTAGTATTTTAATGAGTTTATGCTGATGTGGGTGACAATCTCCCTACATATGAAGCCTTGAGAAGGCTGCTGCAAATTTTCCTAATGCAAAGGTGCGAACCGACAGGTCGGCGCTTCGCGATCGCGTCTATCCAAAATCGCTCTAATCTTCTAAAGCGCGATCGCATCTATCCACAAAATAGTTAAACAGGCGAGACGGACGCACTTTGAAGGTTGGTAGCGTTCTTATCTTTGTTCAATTGTGCTTCGATTGCATCGCAGGCAACTTTAACCCCGTTTTCTGCTCGTACCTTATTGCCAACTTCTGTAGCTTTAGCCTGGTAACGAGGTTCGCGCAACAGACGATCGAGTTCCTTAGCCGCACGGGAAGCTGTGTAGCGATCGCGATCGATAGTCCGTCCGACTCCTAAACGAGTAATGCGTGCAGCATTGTCTGGTTGGTCGTTGCTAAAGGGTACGACCAACATCGGGCGACCGGAACGCAATACCTGCGCGGTTGTGCCCACGCCTCCTTGATGCACAATAGCAGCAGCCCGATGAAACAGTTCCGAGTAGGGAGCGTAGTCAAAAATAGCAATATCTTTAGATTGCAACTCTTTTGGCAGAGAGGGGTTATTGTTGCCAACCAGCAATACAGCCCGATGACCCAACTTTAAGGCAGCTTTGGCACTTTCGAGGTAAAACTTGTCAGCAACCCACACGGCGGAACTTCCCAAAGTAAACACAATTGGCGGATCTCCCGCATCCAAAAATGACGCTAGTTCCGGAGATAGACCAGTATTGCCATTGCGATCGTAGAAAGTAAATCCGGTAACGCAAGTCTGTTTTGGCCAGTCGGGTTGAGGAGTTGCGAGAGCTTCTGAAAATAAAGCCAGCACTAAGTCGGGGGAGTTCATCCCTTCAAACATAGAATCAGCAAGGGGAGATAAACCAAGCTGTGTCCGTAACTGTCGCAGGGGTTCATCCCACGAGCTGAAACGATTTTTAGCGAGGCGGATGAGCGCTCCATTAAACCCAGGGCCAAGTATGCGTAGATTCAGCCAACTGGGGAAAGTCGCCACTACTGGGGGATCGTAGGCGGAGAGGAACGACATCGGAGACAGTACGCTGGAAACCCAACGAATTCCCGTTTTCTCAACAACGGGCGTTGCTGCGAAGCTGAGGGGGTGTGTCACCAACAGGTCTGCATCGCGCACTGCCGACATCAGATCCTCATAAGTTTCTTGGACATAGGGTAAGATTGCTTGGCGAAAGACGTATTCTGTACCGTTTTGCTTGTCCATGATCAGACGCACAAGTTCTCGTTGCTGTTCAACGTCTGTGGGAAAATCGGGACGGACTGGGTGGAACTCAAGACCAGCCGCTTCGATTTTGTTATGGTAGAACTCAGCGGTGGCAATTACTGCTTGATGCCCGCGTGCCTTTAATTCTAAGGCGATCGCTATATAAGGATGCAGGTCGCCTAGCGAACCATAAGTGTGCAGAACAATCTTCATAATGGCTACCGTATCTTTTTATAGATGAGTTACTTGTATTACTACAAAACTACGGCGGTTTAAGGGTACTTGCTTCATCCGATTGGCTGACCCTAGTGGGTGATTAGGAAGAATTACCCATCATTGTCTTGAGGTAGAAGCGTACCATCTGCCAGTTTCAAGCGCTTAGAGGGAAGATGCGATCGCGCATCCCCTAAAAACACCCTCATCCGGTAAAGGCGATCGCCACAATGAAGATAAGGGGGTAAGTCTTCGTTGGCGAAAGGGTTAAGCGATGAGACAACCCAAGCAGTGGCAAATCCAAATGCAGGAACTCTTTTGGCGTTGGGGGAGAAACAAGAAATTTCGCGGATTCTTGGCTTTAGTGTTGCTGGGTTTAACCGTGCGATCGCTTCCTTATCTGGCACCCGTTCGTGCCAAAGATATTGCCCAGGATACGCAAGCGATTGAATTTAGCGATCGCAATGGACTTCCTTTAGGAAGATTGCTGACCCGCGACCAAGAGCATACCGCTGTGGTGCCGCTGAATCAAGTTTCGCCCCACTTTATCAACGCGATTCTAGCTGCTGAAGATGGCTCATATTATCATCACGGGGCGCTGGATCTGAAGGCTGTAGCGCGATCGCTTAAAGATTCACTTCAGGCGAAAAGGATTACCTCCGGTGCATCCACGATTACGATGCAACTAGCGCGGATGTTAGATCCCGTTCCCCGCACCTTACCGGGCAAGTTGCGCGAAATTTGGCTATCTTGGCGCATCGCCGCCGGGATGAATAAAGATGCAATCCTCTCTGCTTACATCAATCGCCTGCCAATGGGGGGGAATATCTATGGGTTAGAAGCTGCATCCCGTAACTATTTCGATATTCCAGCAAGCGAACTTAATCTTGCCCAAGCAAGTCTTCTCGCTGCTGTTCCGAATAATCCCACTTACTTCAATCCCTACGACCATTGGAAACGCCTTAAAAAGCGGCAGATTTATGTTCTGAATCGCATGGTTGAAGACGGTTATATTACTCGCGCACAAGCAGATCGAGCTTACAAAGAAGAGATTTCCCTAGCACCGAGACAACAGGGAATTATTGCCGCCCCTCATTTTTTATTTTGGGTATCTAATCAACTATCTAATTCTTCAATTCAAAATCAAAAATCTTCGAGCAAAGCCCCAGAAAGCGCTATCCCCAATCGGATGTCCCAGATCCGCACCAGCATCGATCGCCCTTTGCAGCAATTTGTGGAAGCGCAAGTGCAGCAAGTGATTCGTACCCTCACCCCCAATAATGTTCATCATGCTGCTGCCTTAGTCATTGACAACCACACGGGGGAAGTTTTGGCTTATGTGGGTTCTCCCGATTACTTTAATGAAGCACAACTCGGTCGCAACGACGGGGTACAGGCATTACGTCAACCCGGTTCTACTTTGAAGCCTTTTTTATATGAATATGCCCTACAAAACCGCACGATTCGCCCGAATACTATCTTGGCGGATGTGCCAACACATTACGCGATTCCCGGCGCGAAACTCTACAGTCCTACAGATTATGATGAAACTTTTTTAGGGCCAGTACGAGTTCGCGTAGCTTTGGCAAATTCCCTGAATGTTCCGGCGGTGCGGGTATTAGAAAAAGTTGGCGTGCAAAATTTTCTAAATCATCTGCATCAATTAGGGTTTGAGCATTTAAATCGGTCGCCCGAACATTACGGATTGGGACTAATTTTGGGTAGCGGTGAAGTCAGTTTATGGGAGTTAACGAGGGCGTATGTTACTTTAGCAAGACGTGGAGAAGCCACCCCGCTAGTCACAACATTCTCCAACCTGCCATATAGCAACCGAAGACCTTCCAGGCTGCCATCTGCTAACCCTTCAACCTGGGGATTAATTGCGGATATGTTAAGCGATCGCCATGCTCGTGCAAGTGCCTTTGGGGTAGACTCGGTGCTAGCTTTACCATTCCCCGCAGCAGTTAAAACAGGCACTTCCTCGGATTTTCGAGATACTTGGACGGTTGGATTTACCACCGACTACACGGTTGCTGTTTGGGTGGGCAATTTCAACGGCGATCCCATGCGACAAGTTTCGGGGGTAACAGGTGCCGCACCCCTTTGGAATCGGATCATGCTACATTTACACGGAACGCGAGAACCCGCTGCCTTTCCCCCTCCAGAAAATCTCGTGCAACGTCCAATCTGCGGGATTTCTGGCTTACGCCCTACCCCAGATTGTCCCTCAGTCGTGCAAGAATATTTCTTTGCAGAAGATATTAGCAATTATGAGCGTCAGTCAGGGACTGCGAAGTTGCCTCCAGAGTACGATGAGTGGTTAGCAAGGCAGCATCAACCAAGTTTTGTCTCTAGTGGCGTCAAGATTTTGTCTCCTCACAATGGCGATGTTTTCTTATTGCACCCAAGTGAAAAAACGAATCTCAAAGGTACAGAGAATGCACAGACAGAAATGCAACAACTAGAGTTTAAAGTAGCTGGAACGCCCAGCCAGTCAGTAGAGTGGTGGTTAAATGGCGAAAAACTGGCAACGCAACCATCGAATTCGCTATTTTGGTCGCTGCGCCCCGGTCAGTGGACTTTGCAAGTTAAAAGTGGGGAAAAGACTGATACGGTAAGTTTCCAAGTGCAGTTAGCTGAATATCGGCAGACACGCCGGGGTTTCTCGCTCAAGTCAAATTAAACCGTAGTATTAACTGGGTGGTTCGGATGCCTTTCCCTCAAACACATCGTTAATGATGGCCAGTTTTTGTATTACACGCAGTAGCTGATCCTCTGACAAATTGACAAACATTTGGGCAATTTTGGCATGAGTTGTCTGGCGGAGTTGCTGAAGATATTCAAATCTAACCTGAGTCAGTTTTAGGTAGGGCTTACGCACGTCAACACGCTGTAGGGGCTTTTTGATTGCCATGCCCCTACGATAGAATCAGGCATTCACTAATTAACTGCGTAAGTCCTGTTAGGGAAAGGCTCTAGCGCTAAATCACCCGCAGGGCATTAGTCATAGCAAGTTTGATTGATTAGTCGTAATCTCAATCGACTTTGAAGAATACAAAATTTTTTGGTGCAATCTTGCCAAATTATGGAACGCCCGCCATTGACACCCTTGTTGTAACAGGTAGAAGATAGGGGCGATCGCTTCCCCCACATTAACTATGCGCTTAAGTTTTTCTTTATAAGAGTTTGTAACTGTGATAGCATTTATTCTGTTTTTTCCCTAAACAATTAGTGGAATCAAAATCCAGCGCTTTTACACTTAGGAGGATCGAAATGGCACTTAGCGACCAGCTCTTGAACCCAAACAAAAAGGCTGAAGTTGTAGATGACTTCTGCAAATTGATCGATGAGGAGGTCGCTTCCAAGTCAGGTATATCTGGTCTTGCCATAAAGGCAGGCTACAGTGCCGTCAAGGGTATAAAGCCAGGGTACATTGGCTACGCCGTCGAGCAGTTCCTTCCAGGATTGTGTACAGCACTCGATCCCATTTGGAGCGAGAGTGTCCAGAAAGGAGATGCAGTCGCGCACTTCGTTGCCAGCCGCTCTCCCGCAGCAGATGCTATCCTGAGCGTTACCGATGCCAGGATGGAGAGCGTCAGAAGCAGCCTCGCGTTGGGTACCTATAAAAAATTGCGCGGCTCGGCTAAGAAAAACGTGGAGGAAGGGATACCGGGATTGGCTAAGCTTCTCGAAAAACACACCTTGGTCTGAACGAGAAGGGAAGGGTCACACTCTGGTGTGGGTCGCTGTCCAAACAAGAGTGTGGAGTACGGTAGAGCTGTTCAACCCGATGCCCTTACTTACAAAATAAGCCGTTCTCTTGGTATCAGCCTAATTCAATCAGCATTTCTATCGTACTGATCCGAAAGCCACAGGAAGAGAACAATCGCCTCGCCGCCTCGTTAGCAACAGTCGTATCGAGGCGAATTTGTTTGACTCCGATCGCGTTCAATCGTTCAATAGTCTGCATCACCATCGCCTTAGCAATTCCAGCTTGGCGATATTCCTCTTCAACCCAGAGGTCGTGAAGAAAAGCATATTCCTGTAAACGGTAAATGGGGATTTCCCGTTCTACGGTCGCCACCAGAAACGCCACCACTTGCTTATTTTCAGCCTCAGCGACTAGGAAGATATTGCGATCGCGTTGCGGTGGCGCATCCAGCGATGCACTAGACGCTATCCTACCCAACCACTTCTCATAACGCAACTCTGGATTCGGCAAGAATCCATACTTTGCCGAATCCCAAGCTTCATGCAAGGCACAAATCTTGGCAACCATTGGGAGGACAGATGGCACGTCAGCAGGTGTAGCAGGACGAATAAGCATATTTCAGTCTTTTGATGCTGAAACTGTATACTTGCTTATCCGTAGCATAGAAATGAAACATCTGGCAAAGGTGCGCGCACTTCGTGCCGCTTCGCTAACAGACTAAAGTCTGGCGCTATACAAACAAAGACTGCCTACGCAATCTTTATAATGTTTGTTTCAGTCCGTATGTTTGTATAGGCACGAATTACATTCATTGGGTATTTTAGTAACTTATGACTCCTGAAAAATTTTCCAATCCTTTTTTAAATCTCAATTATGAGTCTGCCTTAGAAGCTTTAGGCGATGATTATTTTGATCGAGTAGCAGCGGCAGACTTTCCTAAATATATTCTGCGCTTTCGCAACGATGAATTATTACCAATATTGGGACTGAAACCAGACACGGTGACAGACGATGATTTTATCGAAGCATTTGGGATGTTTCAAGGAGTTAGACCATTTTTAGCTTTGCGTTATCACGGCTATCAATTTGGAGAATATAACTCTCGCTTAGGCGATGGCAGAGGATTTCTCTACGGACAAGTGCGCGGTACGGATGGCGAACTTTATGACTTTGGAACGAAAGGGTCTGGTACGACTCCGTATTCTAGAGGCGGCGATGGTAGACTCACGCTTAAAGGTGGTGTCAGAGAAGTTTTAGCTGCTGAAGCACTTCATTATTTAGGAGTTCGTACTTCCCGCTGTTTATCAATGATTGAAACGGGAGAAGGACTCTGGCGAGGCGATGAACCTTCTCCAACAAGATCCTCGGTAATGATTCGTTTCAGCCGTTCCCACATTCGTTTTGGAACATTTGAGCGATTGCACTTTTTTGGACGCAAGGATTTAACTGAAAAGCTTTTAGACCATGTAATTGAACAATATTATCCTCACCTCAAAGATAAGCAAGACCGCTACATTCTGTTTTATGCAGAATTGGTCAAGCGGGTTGCGGAACTTGCTGCGCAATGGATGTCAGTGGGATTTTGTCATGCGGTTCTAAACACCGATAATATGTCTATTACTGGGGAAAGTTTCGACTATGGTCCCTACGCTTTTATTAACACCTACGACCCCAAATTTACTGCTGCCTACTTTGACTATTACGGACGGTACAGTTACAGCAATCAACCAGGGATCTGCCAGCTCAATTTAGAAATGCTCCAACAACCCCTATCTGCGGTTATTCCTATGTCAGAGATGGAAGTTGCTCTATCCCAATTTGCCGAGCATTATAACCGAACTTACACCGCGCGGATGATTGGTAAATTGGGATTCGAGAATCTGCCCAATTTAGCCGCAGAAGAATTAGTGATGCAAACCCTGAAACTCCTGGTAGAAACACAAGTAAGCTATCACGGTTTCTTTTGGGAAGTAACAAATCAGTTTGACCGCAATTGGCGTGACGATGCGACAAATATTCTGAAAGCAGATGGATTTTTGAATGCGCCTGAAGCTACAGCATTATTGGAAGACTGGAGAAATATGTACTTACAAATTTTACTCAGTTTTCCAGACAGCGAACTGGATAACATAGGGAATCGGTTGCGTCGTCATAATCCTAAAACTGCATTAGTCAGACCAGAAATAGAAGCGGTTTGGGAGAAAATTGACCAAGAAGATAACTGGACGCCGTTTTACGAATTGATTGAGCGACTGAGATTTCACAAGAATGCGATCGCTTAATCTTCATTACTTGGTTTTCCTCTGTTTGTAAATGGCGTTAATCTATTGACATAAAAGAGATATAGCCATTTCTAACTCCTTCAAAAAAACAAAAGGAGAGATAGTATAAATATCTCTCCTTTTGTTTTTTCATCAGCACATTCTATTGCACGACAACCGATTTCACTTCTTCATTAGGGGCGAGAAATGTTGCACCTACTTCTATAGTATGGGGACTCTTGAAGGTTAATTGAGCATCAGGCTTCTGACAAGCTATCATTGTCTTGACGTGTTCCGCTTCATCATCTCGAATGTTTACAAACACATCGTAGAGGTTGTTGATGACGGGACGGCGTTCTTCCGGGACTCCTCCAGTTTGAAACTCATCGAACATATACAAGTCGCCGTCTCGATAGTAATTGATAGCAAGTTGTGGGGCAGATGTAGCTTTTAATTCTGATTCATTTTCTTGCAAAAATGTATCGTAAGTATGATAAGCGTGTCCTTCAACTAATTCCATGAAATTGTAGGCAGAACGAGGCGAGAGAATGTAAAGAACAACGATCACCCAATAATAAAGTAAAGCAGTATGTTGTGCTAAAAATCTATCGAACCACTGCTGATTACCCCCTAAAGATTCCATAATCAGGAGGTGATGGAGTTCGTTCCAAGATTCCGCAAAGTGAACTTTTAACCAATCTGCTCTGCGCCACATTCCAACTGTTTCGTAAAGGTGCAAAACTGATAAATAGGCAAAGTAAGGAACACGAGCAACTGTTTCTAGGACGTAAAAACGGGGATAAGGGCGATCGCGGTAAATTGTGTTGATAACAAAGACTAATACACCGACAAGTAATCGAATCATTTGAAAAACCCCAAATATTTTGATTTATTGAAGAAGTTGAGCGGAAAGGAAGGCTGTTCGTTCTTTCTATTTGCATCCTACTCAACTTCTAAAAATAGAAAATCCGTAAATCTGACAGTGGCTGGAAGGACACTATAGTTACCAAAAGTAAAAGATTGACCCGTTGCAACTTGTCCAGAGCTTTATTAAGAAAGATTAAAATATTTGGCGGGAGCTAACTTCAGCGTCCCTCTGTTCAGAAGATTGGTCAGAATAAGCAAAGAAAAGAGCGATATCTAGAGGCATCAATGCTTAACAGCAGCCAGTGCATAGAGACAAAATGCCCAATCCAGTTCACCGTGGACTTAATCGGCAGTAAATGGTCTATTCTGATTCTCAGAGAGTTGTTTACAAGCGATCGCCGTACCCACGAGTTCCTAGAAGCATTGCCTGGAATTAGCACCAAAACGCTGATGATACGGCTCAGAGAACTAGAAGAGTATGGTTTAGTGGAACGCCGAGTCTACGCAGAAATTCCTCCCCGCGTAGAGTATTCGCTCACCCAGAAGGGGCGAGAAATTCAACCCGTGATGACAGCGCTAAAGCAGGTGGGAGAACGATGGCTCAACCGAGATGCTTGTGTTTGTCCTCTTGATGGGATAGCTTTCTAGGAAAGGTCGCCTGCGTGACGCCGATTCCTAATAACAACAATCTATGGGCAAAAGATATCGTTCGCCCTCATTAACGCGCTTTGTGAGCCGGGATGGGCAGTTGAACATCGTGCGGCGAGGGGTATCGGGATTTCATCGGGGCGATTTATATCATTTGCTGCTTACCCTTTCCTGGGGATGGTTCTTAGCGCTGTTCAGTCTGTTGTATCTAGTCTCCAACGCGGTGTTTGCCCTCATCTATCTAGCTGGAGGAGATTGCATCCAGAACGCTCAACCGGGTTCCTTCCTTGACGCCTTCTTTTTCAGCGTCCAGACGATGGCGACTATCGGCTACGGTGCGATGTATCCGCGTACGCCTTACGCGAATGCGGTGGTGACAGTCGAAGCGCTGGCGGGTCTTTTCGGAGTGGCAATGGCGACGGGACTGGCGTTTGCGCGGTTCTCCGTGCCAACGGCAAGCGTGCTTTTCAGTCGCGTGGCAGCGATCGCTCCCTATGATGGGGTGCCGACTCTGATGTTTCGGACGGCTAACCAGCGGCGCGACGTAATTGTAGAAGCGCAGATCCGGGTGACTTTAGTTCGCAACGAAGTCAATCGGGAGGGAGAATTCATGCGTCGGTTTTACGATCTCAAATTAGTTCGCAGTCATACATCCATGTTTGCATTGAGCTGGACGGTGATGCATCAGATTGACGAGACGAGTCCGCTTTATGGGGTTACGGTAGACTCCCTGGCTGAGTCGGAAAGCGAGATCGTCGTGATGCTGACTGGGTTAGACGAAATCGTTTCACAGACGATCCATGCCCGTCACTCCTTTGCCACGTCCGATATCCTGTGGAATATACGTTTTGTGGACATCTTATCTAGGATGCCGGACGGGCGGCGCTCGATCGACTATACCCGCTTTCATGATGTGATGCCGATAGAATCTGTCAGGGCTAATAAGTAGCTGGAAAAAGATAGTTTTCCCTTCGCCTAAGTTCAGCAAACCCTATTGGAGACAGAGACTCAGGTAGTTTAACAATGGTTTTTTTCCTGAGACTTAATATCATTTTCTTTCAATTGTCACCTGCCAAGTTTCCAGTGTGGTACCGACAGATTGATCGAGATTTGTCAAGGCATTGAGATAATCAATCGTTGCATCTAGTTCTCGGTTTCTTGCCTCTACTAAATTATTCTGAAAACTCACAACCTGAAAAATTGACCCTCTTCCCAATCTCAGTTTTTCTTGTTCTATTTGTAGTGTTCTCTCAGCCAATTGCCTTGCTTGCTGGGCAAGTTGCACCTGTCGAAGACTTAGATTTACATTTCTAACTCTATCTGTTACTTCAATATCGATACTTTGACGCAGACTTTCTAAAGTATTTTCTGCTTTCTGGAAGTTTACTTGACTTCGTTGATAATCTCGTTCCACAGTGAGATCGCCGAAGGTACGGGACAAGATTAACCCAGCTGTTAGTTGGGTTGTGTCATCTAAGGAATCGCCGTAACCTGCATCTAAGTCTAAGTTCCAGCGCCGGTTATTATCTGCAATTAATTTTTCAAATTTTGTTCTTTCCAAGCTGAACTGTGCTTGCAAATAATCCGGTCTGTTTTGAAATGCAATTTGTTTTAGATTATTTAAATCTAAAGACTTCGATTGCAATACTATTTTTTCTACAGGTTCAATATTAAGAGTTTGCTCGATATCTAGAATATCTAACAAAGTTAATTTGACAGACTCCAGATTATTCCGAGCCTCTAACAAGCTGACTTCTCTATTTGCAATGTCTGTCTGGCTTTGAACAATTTCAACTGGCGCGAGTCGCCCAGCCTCAATCAAGGCTTGGTTAAATTCTAAAATTTGGCGGGCGCTTTCTAGAGAAATCTGCTCAATATTCAGTCTTTCCTGCGCTCTAAGTAAATTGCGGTAGACTAAGATAGCTTCAGTGATGGTATTAATGAGAGTTGATTTTAAACCTTGAATATTTGCTCTTTCATCGAGTCGAGCAATTTCAATAGGAGCTTGATTAACTGCAACACCAGCACCTCGTAATAGAGGTTGAGTTAAACGTAGCTGAAGATTTGAGCCAAATAGATTGTTATCTCTATCAACATTGAAATTATTTATATTTGACGTTTGACCGTTCGTTTCCCAACCGAAACTTAGCCTGCCTCCTGTAGGAACCGTGACCTCAACAGTGGCACCAACACCAAGATCGCTATTCGTGCTAGTGTTTCCACCCGAACCAAAGCGATCGAGATTAAATGATAATCTAGGCGTAAAATCAGGGACAAATCTATCTTCTGCCACTGCTAAGTCTTGTCTTTGGGCGATTCTTTCTAAATAAGCGTTTTTGATATCTTTATTGTTTTGCAATACCAAGATAACAACATCAGCTAGGGTTAATTGAATCCCCCGCCCAGTTGTTACGGTTTCTTGTTGGTTGGGTTTTGGTTGCGCTTGAGCTAATAAAGCGGCTGGTTTCCTGGCTTCAGAGAACACCTTTAAAATTGACCGGGATGTGGCAACGGGAGGCGAAGATTGGGGGTGAATACTTTTTGCCGATGGGGGGATACTAGATCCCTCCAACTCTCCTTGTAAAGGCGGGCTAGTAGTCGGAGAGGGTGGGAATTGTCTTGGCTGGGTGTTAAGCGTAAAAGTTGGACTGGTTTTAGTTGCGAGTGGGGAAAGAGAAGAAGGAGCGATCGCATTCTTTACACCAGTTCCCCCTAAAACTATTGCTTTGCCTATGTTCACCCCCGGACTTTCTGAGACTGGAGCCGTTTTGAGCTTTGCTCTATCCGTTGGCGGAACCATAATCGGGCGTGCGAGTTCCGGCGTCTGTGTCTGAGCCGCTGTCCGAGCATTAGCAGTCGTCGCTCTTACCGCCGTTGAAAGAAGCTTAAGAAGGACGGCTAACGTTAATGTCGTGCCTAAAGTTGCAGTCACAAGCAGAACCACACCCCCAAAAGAAGAGCGGATAGGGGGTAAAAACCTACCGCTAGAAACTGGAGGTTGGGCATTTGGGTTGTCGTGCTTGTGCATGATCGCGGGTAGCTTTTAGCTGGTTGATTTTAGATTTTAGATGGAACAATTGCCCATTTAATCCAAAATCTGAAATTGGGCAGCTTGACACAATGCCTATTAGTGAGGCTAAGAGTTACGCAGTGCTTTCACGGGATCGAGTCGGCTAGCTCTCACAGCAGGTAAAAACCCCGCGCCTACTCCCACCAAAAGTGCAGATCCTAAGGACAAGGCAGCCGTCTTGCTTTCAAATTCGTAAGGTAACTTAAAAGTTTCGGCGACAACCATCGTCAAGCCATGCACCGAGATAATAGCGGCAGTTCCCCCCAATAAACTCAGGATTGCCGCTTCCAGAATAAATTGCAGCAAGATGTCCCGCCTTTTTGCCCCAATTGCCCGCCTCAGCCCAATTTCTGGGGTACGCTCCATTACTGCTGCGATTGTGATATTGGCAATGCCGACGCCACCGATGAGTAGCGAAATGATTCCCACGGCTGTCAGCCCATTGGATGCCATTTCCAAGGTTTGCTGCTGCGCCAAGATTTCGTCTACGTTGTTCCAGGCATAAACCTCTTTGCCTGGGAAGCGCTGCTCCATCAGTTGCTTGGCTTTGTCTGCCAAATCTTCTAAGTCTTCTATTTTGTAAGGGCGTATCTTGAAGGAGCCAAGGTCGCGGCTACCCGTCAGGGCGTAGTAAAACGACATCGGTATCAATACCTCACCTTCAGGTTCCCCAAAAGATGGGGTAACGGTTGGCACGACCCCGACAACGACGTAGGGTCTTGAATTGGCATAAATGGTTTCTCCAACAGCTTTCTGACCTTTAAAAAGTTTGTCTACTAAAAATTGATCGAGCACCACGACAGGGCGATAGTTTTCAAAATCGGCAGGAGTGAAGAAGCGCCCCGCTACCAATTGCTTTCCCGACGTGAGCAGAAAGTCTTGAGTAACAGACCTCATATTAGGTTGGGCTTCTTCATCCTGAAATAAGGTTTGAGGATTCGGATAGAACCCACTAGAGGCACTGATTGCCCGCACGCCCTCTAGCCGCTGTCGCAAGTATTCCATGTCTTCTGACCGGAGTTCCCCATTCATGTAGACAGAGACTTGAGGGGCGTCTCTCTCAGCGAGTTGCTTGGCAATTACCGCTCGACTGATGCTGCCCACTTGAAGCGTGGCGCTGACTGCTGCTACACCCATAAAAACGCCCAAAGTGGTAAGGGTTGAACGCACAGGGTTACTGCGTAGCGAGTTACAGGTGAGTGCGAGGAGGTCGAAGGGGGAGAGGCTCATATCAACTTAAAAATTAGGAATTACCAATTACTTCTCATGTTTCTTTTTTCTGTTTCCCAGGCTGAGCATGAGAGCAAGGATATTAATTACCAATTACCGATTACCAATTACCAATTACCAATCACCAATTACCAATCACTTTTCATCTTTCTTTTCTAATTTCTCTTGAACAATAACCGGCGTTCCTGGCTCTAAGGAAGCATCCGGTGGGGGCAGCACCACGGAGTCCCCCGGTTGCAAACCTGAAGTCACTTCTACGGTTGTTAATCCCTCTAGCCCCAAAGATACGTCCCGTTTTTGCGCCTTGCCTTGATCTCGTACCCAGACAAAGGGTTTAGAACCAGAGCGCTGTATGGCTTCCGTATTCAAAACCACGACGTTCTGGCGCTGCTGCAAAATAATTTCGACGCTGACTTGGCTGCTAGGAATTAATCTGCGGGTGGGTTGGTCAAGCTTGACAGTTGCAGGCACCGTGGCTTGTCCGGATTGGCTTTCCTGCTCGCTGCTGCTAGAAGTGCTAGCGATCGCTTGGGGATACAAGCTTTGCACTCGTCCGGTAAATTTCTTCGCATCGGGACCAATCACACTAATGCGGACACGTTGATTGCTCTTCACTTTGGCAGCATTGAGTGTGGAAAGATTGAGTTTCACCAACTCTTGTGTCGGATCGCCTAAAGTCAGCAGGTCATTCCCAATGTTGACGCCATTCTCATTCTTAACCATGATGTTAAGAACTTTCCCTTGAATGGGTGCAGTGACGATGTTGTTTTGGAGTTGCTGCTGAAGATTTTTGATTTCCAGCACCTTCATCTGGATGTCCCGACTGGTGGTAGCGACTTCTAATTGTGCCTGCCGCAGTTCAGTTTGTGCAGTCGCCACCTTGTCTAAGATTTCTTGCTGGTCAGTTTGACGCTGCTGCTGAAGGTTCTGGAGTTCTAAGTTACTTGTACTCGCTTCTAACTGAGCATCTCGTAAAGCAGACTGGGCATCGCGGACTTGTTCTTGCTGATTCTGGAGTTCGTTGGCTGGAATGAAGCCTTTGTCAGCGAGGACTTGCAGCTGCTTGAGTTCCTGTTGGGCAGCCGTTAGCTTTTCCTGAGCTTCGGCAATCTTCTGCTGATTGCGTTTGATGCTAAGTTCCTGTTTCCGAATTGCCGCCTGCTGATTGACACGATTTTGAAGTTCTCTTCGGGCAGTTGTTAGCCTTTCCTGGGCTTCTTCAACTTTCTGGCGACTGCGTGCCAAAGTGAGTTCCTGTTTAGTAATCTCCAACTGCTGGGCGTCGAGGCTTGTTTCTTGCTTGGTGTCGCGCAGAACGATGAGTTTTTGACCGGCTTGAACGCGATCGCCAAGTTGTACTAACACCCGTTCTACAGCGCTTTCCGCTGGGGATTTGAGGGTTTGCTGACCGCCTAATTCAACCACGCCACTTTCATTGATCGTGTTCTCAACGGTGCCTCGCTCTACTTTTACCAAACGCACCGCCACCGGATCGCTGGAGCGATTTAGCAGCAACCCATAAACTAGCCAACCTCCTACGCTTGCTACTGCTAGACCTGCTGACCAAGCTAACCATTTGACTCCAGCCTTGAATTCCGGTTTACCCAGTTTTCCAATTCCCAACACTTTGCCCGTCCAGTTTGCAGTAGTAAGCTGAATCACCCTGCTACTGATAATAGTTCACCGTTCAGCCTATTTTTGAGCAGGTTTGGAAGCTTGATTTTGTCCGCCGTATTCGCCGCATTGCTGAATGAGTTTAGCGACTACACCTGTCCAGCCAGTTTGATGACTAGCGCCCAGTCCTGCGCCATTATCGCCATGAAAATATTCGTAGAACAGAATTAAATCGCGCCAATGGGGATTATTTTGAAAGGTTTCCGAGTCGCCATAAACCGGACGTTTACCTGATTCATCCTGAAGGAAAATTCGGGTTAGCCTTTGCGACAATTCTGTGGCGACTTCCCAGAGATTCATCATTTGACCAGAACCTGTGGGACATTCGACTTGGAAATCATCACCCAGGTAGTAATGAAATTTTTGAAGCGCTTCAATAATTAAATAATTAATCGGAAACCAAATAGGCCCGCGCCAGTTGGAATTCCCCCCAAATAAGCCGCTCCTGGATTCTGCCGGTTCGTAATCTACCCGGTATTCTTCTCCATTTACCTCAAAAATGTATGGATTACTCGCATGAAATTTTGAAACGGAGCGAATCCCATAGGGGCTTAAGAATTCATTTTCATCGAGCATTTTCTCTAAGATCCGGCGGAGTTTATCTCGATAAGCGATCGCAAGTAATCTTCTAGCACCAACCCCTGGCGTTTCCATACACGCAACATTTTGCTTCAGGTTAGGGCGATTTTGGATAAACCATTGCATTCGTTGTTGAAAACCTGGAAGTTTCTCCAACATTTCTGGTTCAATCGTGGCAACTGCTAATAGGGGAATCAGCCCAACCATTGAACGCACTTTTAGGGGCAAATAGCGACCATCGGGTAAATGCAGCATATCGTAGTAAAAGCCATCAGCTTCATCCCACAGAGATGTCTCCGCATCGCCCATACAGTTCATCGCATCAGCGATATAAAGGAAGTGTTCAAAAAATTTGCTAGCGATATCTTCGTAAGCGGAATTTTCTTGCGCTAACTCTAGCGCGATCGCTAGCATATTTAGACAGTACATTCCCATCCAACTTGTACCATCAGACTGTTCTAGGTTTCCGCCTGTAGGAAGTTCTACATTTCTGTCAAAGACACCAATGTTATCCATTCCTAAGAAACCTCCCTGAAATACATTTTTCCCTCCGATATCTTTGCGGTTCACCCACCAGGTAAAATTGAGTAGTAATTTTTGAAACACGCGCTCTAAAAACTTCTTATCAGCGCGACCATACATTTTTTGTTCAATCTTGTAAATGCGGAATGCTGCCCAAGCATGAACTGGCGGATTACCATCGCTGAAATCCCATTCATAGGCTGGTAATTGACCATTGGGATGCATATACCATTCCCGCGTCAACCTGTCGAGTTGCCGCTTAGCAAAATCCGGATCGATTGTTGCTAAGGGAATGACATGAAAGGCTAAATCCCAGGCTGCAAACCAAGGATATTCCCACTTGTCCGGCATGGAAATAATGTCATCATTGAAAAGATGAATCCACTCAGAATTTCTAATGCTTTGCCGCGACTTGGGTGATGGATGAATCGGATCGCCTTTTAACCATTCTTCTACAACATAGTAATAATATTGCTTATTCCACAACATTCCCGCGAAAGCTTGGCGTTGCACATTTCGCCTGTCTTCTGTTAGAGAACACGAAGAAGTAACTTGTTCGTAAAATTCATCAGCTTCTCGTTTGCGATTTTGGAAAGCTGTGTCAAAATCCGCACCAAATGGTTCTGCAAAGTCAGGTGAATCAGTTAGTCGTAGTCGAATCACCTTGGTTTCGCCCGCAGCAATTCTTAATCTATAATTGGCAGCAAATTTAGTTCCTGTTTGGTTAGGATTTACAGCATCTTTTTGACCGCTGACAATATAATTATTAATTCCATCTTTTACGTAGGGCGAGGGATTATTTACCCCAAATAATCTTTCCTGATTTGTTTCATTTTCTGTAAACAACAGTAGGGGCGGCGTTTCCGCACCCTGATTCCCCTCACAATAAAGCCAGCGTTCGCCCAGCGTTGCTTCAGTAGCTTCTAAAATACTTAGATTATCGTCACTTTTGAGCTTTTTGATTTTGGGCTTATCTTCAGAATTATTCCAAGACCAAGTATTACGAAACCAGAGAGTCGGGAGAAGATGCAGCGTTTTCTCTTCAGTTCCTCGGTTGATAGCACTGATTTGAATTAAAATATCCTCTGGTGAAGCTTTGGCATACTCAACAAAAATATCGAAATATGCATCGGACTCAAATACTCCAGTATCAAGTAATTCAAATTCTCGATCTTGATAACCTCTACACTTATTTTCTTCAACGAGTTGAGTATAAGGGAAGGCTTGTTGTGGATATTTATAAAGACATTTCATGTAAGAATGAGTGGGAGTATTGTCAAGATAAAAGTAATATTCCTTGACATCTTCGCCATGATTTCCTTCCTTCCCAGTTAAACCAAAAAGCCTTTCTTTTAGGATCGGATCTTCTCCATTCCAAAGCGCGATCGCAAAACAAAGTCGCTGATGGTTATCCGAAATTCCGGCAATCCCATCTTCTCCCCAGCGATAAGCACGAGAACGAGCCTGATCGTGAGTAAAATAGTCCCAAGCCGAGCCATCAGGACTATAATCTTCTCTCACCGTTCCCCACTGTCGTTCGCTCAAATAAGACCCCCATCGCCGCCAATGAGCTTTGCGATCGCGGTCTTCTTGTAATCTAGTTTCTTCTGGAGTCATCCTACTGTTAAATGATTAAAAATTTTCTAATGAATTCTAATTAAACTCAACAAAAATTTAAGTTGCTGGTCGAATAATGCGACAGGGATTTCCAGCAGCCACAACATTTTCAGGAATATCTTTAACAACAACACTTCCAGCTCCAATTGTGGTGTTGTCGCCAATTGTTACCCCTGGACAAATGATAGTGCCGCCTCCAATCCAGACATTATTGCCAATTTTAATCGGTGTAGCGAGTTCTAGACCCGTTTGCCGAATTGCAGGATCGGTCGGATGATAGGCGGTGTAAATTTGCACGTAGGGACCAAACAAAACATTGTCACCGATATGAACGGTATTGCAGTCTAGAATTACGCATCCATAATTCATGTACAACCCGTTGCCAGCGTAAATATTGCTACCGTAGTCACAGTGAAATGGCGGTACAATTTGAACCGTTGAGCCTACCTGAGCGAACAAGTCGTTGAGAATTTGCGATCGCAACTCTAGCTCTTCCTCAGTTGTCGCATTGTACATTCTTAATAGACGAGACGCCCGTTTGCTTGCAGCAGCAAGTTCCGGATCAGACGCTCGATATAGCTCACCTGCCAGCATCTTCTGTTTTTCCGTTTTTTCCACGGCGTTGCTTCCTGCACTCTCTCTACAAGTATGCGTTGAAAGTCTATAGGCGTGATGAGAAAGCAATGAGAAATAGCCGCTTGTTCATGCCAAACTTTCCTCATTTACTGGCATCTGCCTAAAGACAAAAAAAGAGAGGCTCCGCCTCCCCCTTTAGTCGTAAATTTAAATACACATTCCCAAGCACCTGCTTAAGAATAAGAAAGTCGGATTATTTTCTCATATGAGTAGCGATCGCTTCTAGAAGTGAAGCAGTTGTAAACGGTTTAGCAAGATAACCGTTTGCACCTAAGAGTTGCCCTTGGTGAAAGAAGTTTTCAGTAGTATCAGCCGTGAGAAAGATGAAGGGAATTGGAGCTGTAACCGGATCGGAACGAAGCGCCCTGAGAACTTCGTACCCATCAAGTTCTGGCATTCTCACATCACATAAAATCAAATCGGGACGCAATTCTTTTGCCAATTGCACTCCGATGCTGCCATTTTCAGCACCAATGGCAATAAATTCTCCTTCAATCAGGATGTCTAGGATGCTCTCACGGATGACTTCTTCATCTTCAATCACCAACACTTTTGTCATCAGTTCCTATCTAGCCATTCAATGACGCTTTGACAACAAAAGGGGTATTCAGCAATTCCATTGCTCAACTGGCTTGTATCAGTTTTATAATGCGACTCTCTAAAAACTATCTTATTTCTGAGGGTCGATCTCCACCAATCGAGAGTGCCTTCTTGCTCTGTTTCAACTGTTTCCAGAGACGCTTCACTTGTTCATATGCCTGTTCGGGAGCAAGCTTGCCTCCGGTCTCTAGAGCAGAAATGTAGCCAACTTTATGAGCAAACTCTTGCAAATTGGCATTAAAAGCGAGTTGTTCGGGCGTAAATGAGCCGTAATAGCGGCTTTGAGGGTAAAGAAAGCTGTTTTTGCTCGCTTGGTCAGGATTAATCATGGCTATCTTTTTATGACATTGAGTCTTAATTTCAAAATCTCTTGTAGATGTTACCTTAACCTAAATTTAACCTAATTTGATTACCCCCTAGGGAATATTCACAAATATCAACTTTCCTGAATTACTAAACAGCAGGGATGATGTTCTGGCTTGGCTTCACCGATGCAGAGTTTACGGCACGTTGCACCCAACAAAGGCGATCTAAAGGCGATCGCGTCTCCCTCGAAAATTCAGCTACTTTCTCCTTGCCTCCATACGCTGTTGAAATTCCCAAGACAGCACAGCAAACTGTATTGCCTGCGACACGCTAAATCTGCAAAAACAGTCATGCTTAAGGGGAACTCAGCCTAAGAATGCAAAGACGGCGATCGCTCGTTTGATGTTGCGGTAGATTTCGCAATTGGCTACCTTGCACAGACAGCGATCGCTCTTTATTGCCGGAAGCTACTTTCAGGATGGAGACTGAAAGCAATAGGAGAGATTTTGCGATTCCCCGCATCAGGGATAAAATCTCGCAATGTTGAGGTTGCGGAGCCAGAGCGATCGCCCGATCAACTGCTAACATCAGAAAATGAAATCTAAGCCGCCACTCATTGGAATTACTACCGCTGGTCAGCTGGATACGCGCCTGTTTAGCATCAGAGGCGACTATGTAGAGGCAGTGCGCTTAGCGGGTGGCTTACCGATGTTGCTGCCCCCAGGAGAACCCGATCCCGCAGCCATCTTAGAAAGAATTGATGGATTGATCTTTTCTGGCGGGGGTGATATTGACCCCGCGATTTACAACGACTCATCCCATCCCACAGTTTATAACGTCGATCGTCAGCGCGATACCTTTGAGCTAGCTTTAGCCAAGCTGGTTTTAGAGACAGATATCCCAATCTTAGGGATTTGTCGTGGCTTGGAAATTTTGGTAGTCGCAACAGGTGGCAATTTGGTGCAGCATCTGCCGGATGAATTTGGTGACGCGATCGCGCACCGCACCCATCAGTCTCGCTTCTGCGAACATCATGTGCAAATTGACCCCGATAGTCGCCTAGCAGCGATGATTGGCATTACAGAGTCGGAGATAGTCTCGTGGCATCATCAAGCGGTGCGGACAGTACCACCAGGGTGGAGGGTTACGGCACGCGCTTCTGATGGCGTAATTGAAGCGATGGAACACGAACAGCATCCTTGGGCGATCGCACTTCAGTGGCATCCAGAACTCGCTCTCCAAGATCCCTATCAGCAACGCATCTTTCAGGCGTTAGTCGAGACAGCACGTAAGCGCACAATTTAATTTTCAAGAGATCCACGTGTTCTCGACTACAAGGCACGGACACATCTCGAAAAGGCTGAAACGGGAAAAAAATCTGTTTTGTAGACCTTTAATAAACGTTAGCGAAAGTGTTATTTAAATAAGCTTTTTTCGCACCCTTACTTATCGGGAAATCCAAAAACGAAGATTGTATCTATCTCTATCGTGTTCATCTGTGTTTAGACGTGATTTCCCTATTAAATGATTTTTCCAAAAAGAGAAAAAACCTCTCGATGAAGCGTCTCGTGGCAATTTTCGGTATTGTTGGAATTCTCAATGCCTGTGCAGCTCAAACTCCTCAATCACCTCAGGCAATTGAGCAAGCAACTAATTCTACTAAATCGACGGCTTCAAACTCAAAAACGACTTCACAAACTGACAAAAGTTCCCAGATAGCGAATTCGGATAATTCAGCAACTAAATTGCCAAAACTGGTTTCCGATAAAGATGAATTGCCTTCTCAGCAATTTGATTTTCACATCCGCAACATTGTGACTGCTGGCGATACTGTAAAGTTTCAATCCCGCAAGTATGATTTTGTTTTTGACAAAAATAGTAGTAATTTTTCTGTGCAACCAGGAAGCCTCCCCAAAAATTTTGTTTCTCAGCCAGAGAAGCATCAAAAAGCACTGGGAGGAGAGTTAAATCTGCCTTCTCGTTACGAAACGATTGAACATAAAGGCAAGACTTATCAATATCGGGTAAGTCGTGAAGGGAATTCAGAAACTCCAGATTGCCAAAAAGAAGCAAAAGTCGTAATTACGCTAATTACGCCCGAAAATAAGCAACCAAAAACTCAAACCCTATACACAGGCGGTTGTCTGAGCTTTCCTTACATTACCGCCGCTAAAATTGTAGGCGATCGCTTGTGGTGGTCGCTTGCCTTTCCGCAAGGAGAAGGGTATACCGGCAAAACAACTCTCGTTGGTTATCAGCCGCAGCAGCAGAAATGGACAGTTATTCATCCACAAGGGATGGATAGACAGGAGATTCTCGATTTCGAGATTGCAGGAACTCGCGATCACCCAACATTCTGGATAGCAACAAAAATTAGTGGAGAAGGCAACAACTATTCACCAGGAATGGGATTAGTCGCGTACCGTCCCGACTCTTCTGACCTGCAATCTGGTTCTGTGACTTCGTACCGCGTAGACAACAGCCCGCTCATCGGTGTAATTCCCGATCGGTTATTGCTGGAATCAGATCGGCTTTGGGTTGGTACAGGCAACGGGGTCTGCCAGTTGCAATTGTCAGTTCCCGATAATCCTGATTGGAAATGCTGGCGATTTGCCATCACCGCACAACTACCGACCGCGAAAGTGCCTCTCTACAGCGCATTGTTGAACGACACCCCTGCGGCTACTCTCGATACGACTGCGGGAAAAACCGTTGAAGTTCTCTGGTGGTTGCCTACAGACTATACCAGTAACGATCAACCTCTGCCGCGCCGGAAAGGTCGTTACGAAGTCAGATATGAAACAGGCTTCACAGTGACGCTGGATGGGCAGGGGGCAACTTCTTGGTCTGAAATTTTTGGATCATCGGAAAAGCCGCCGGTGTGGTTTTCTCCTGTCTCCTGGCCTGGTAATGACTGGCATTGGGACGGTTCGCGCTTTGTCCGAGGATTTGATGAAGTGTGTGAGTGTCACTCTGGGGGAGGTCCTAGAGGCATTGGTTCTATAGAGCGCAATCCTAGCGGTGGCATCAACCTTAATGCCATGCGAGGCGATTTGGATTTAGTGAATTTGTCGAAGAATTCTACTAGCGTCAAATATTATTCCGGCTGGGTTGATGAGGCTTCGATCAATCCTTACCCCAGGGTGGTGCCGCAATATCCAAAAAATGCTCAACCTAATCCTCTTGAATCTATCGCTAAGCAACTCTAGTCCGGGGTTCTGTAAGGTACAACAGAAACTTTAGGAGACGCTGTTATCCACTTCAGAAATTGAGGGACGAAAATCACTATTTAGATGGATCGAATTATTTGTAGTTCCCCATCCTTATCTCTGTGTCAGCATTAAGTTTCGTTCCTCAAACGCCACGTCGCAAGAGTGGGGAAGCCTCCGTTTTCAGGTGGCTTCCCAACCTTTAACGCATTAAAGGACTCCCGTGGTGATGGACTAAATACCACTTTTGGGCCATTCGCTCAAAAATATTCGTTGCCATCGACTGGGCTTTAACTCTTCTGCCACCGCTGACTTGAAACACATTTTCGACAAGTACAACGTAGGCAATATTATCTCGAATCTCTGTAGTAACAATCTCTGTTTCTATTTCAATGTAACTGGTGTTTTTAAATATCTGTTCCCAGGAAGAGCGAATTTCCTTGCCGCCTTTCAGTGCTTTGCGTCCGGGGTGTATACAAAGAGTCCCGGTTCCTTGCGAACAGATTGCACTCATGGCTTCGATATCTTTTTTCTCGAAGGCTCGATAGAAAGCCTGATTTGCGGCTAATACCTCTTGCTCATCGCTCATAGTTTCCTCACCTCATTTAAATTTTGACAGAATTAATTATCATGTTCTTAACTTAGGTGTTTCAGTATCAAAATATTCACGCCAGCGAGTAATCCAACCCTCTTTGAAACTAATAACAATAACATCATCGGCTTTGTTACGACGACCAGTTGAATTTTCAGTATCTTCGTAATACCACTCAACGACTGCGCGATCGCCATCAACGATAACCTGCTGAATCTCAATTCTTACATCTGAATACTGCTGAGCAAAATGAGCGACTTCTTGCCGAATTCTCTCTTGCCCCTGCCATCGTTGACCCGGTACGATGATTTCACCGTTGGGCGTAAACAGTGCCGCTAGAGCCTCGCCGTCACGCGCAATCCAAGCGTCTCTAGCTTGCGCGATCGCTATCCGAATGTCTTCTGGATTCATAGACTGATTGGCAAACGCAACTTTGCTAAAATCTGTATTTAATAATATGAGGCTTAATCCTACCTATATAAACCATTTTAAATGAAAAAGATATATTAATAAAATAATAAAGGCTATTGTAATTACATTTAGCTTTAAAAATGTTGTTTTTTACGAACCGCAGAGGCGGCAGAGAAAACAAATACAGAGAGAATTTATAAGTTAGGCTAGGAAAGCTATGCATCCCTCCACCAGCAGAATGAGTTGATAGCAAGTTTACTAAATGATTAGAAGGCGAGCTACCCGACTTCTCTAAGAAGTCGGGTAGCTGAACCTCTAGCTCATAACTAAAATCTGATTGCTATACTATTTTGGATTGTCAAATACTTACGATTTTCCTTGTCTCTACCAGTCCGTAGCTTCAGAAAATCAAACTCAGAAAATTAAGTATGGTAACGGTCAAACAAAATGGGATTACCAACGAGGGGAATGGAGGTTATTAAAGCCTTTTCTGAGAGTATCTTATCGCCCTGCCAGAAAATTTACTTTAAGGTAGACTCAGGCTGCTAAGGAAAGAAGCTTGAGGCTGGAATTTTTAAACGTCTTTTTTACTTCAAGGGTAAGGAAAGAAGCTGGATGCTGGAATTTTTAAATGTCTTTTTTAGTTCAGGAGGGTTTATCCCTCACGGTCATTGTTACCTATGGAAGCCTGGTTTGGTGTGGCTTCATATCGTGTCCGATTCTCTAATTGCCCTTGCTTATTATTCGATCCCGGTGACGCTGTTCTACTTTGTCCGGAAGCGTCAGGATCTTCCATTTGACTGGATTTTTCTACTATTTGGCTCATTTATCATCGCGTGTGGTACCACCCATGTCATGGAGATTTGGACGCTTTGGCATCCTACCTATTGGCTGTCTGGGTTCATCAAAGCAATTACCGCTTTAGTCTCGGTGTACACGGCTGCGTCTCTGGTGCCCTTGGTTCCTCAAGCGCTTGCTCTCCCAAGCCCCGCAGTGTTGGAAGCAACGAACCGAGAACTGGAAAACCAAATCGCCTACCGCTTGCAGATAGAGGAGGCGCTGCAAGCAAGCGAAGAACGATTTCGGAGTGCCTTTGACTATGCGGCGGTGGGAATGGCGCTGGTGGCAACAGATGGACGCTGGCTGGAAGTCAATCGTTCTTTATGCGAGATCGTTGGCTATTCGGAGCAAGAATTATTGGCTAGGAACTTCCAAGCGATTACGCATCCAGACGATTTAGAAACCAATCTGGAATATATGCACCAAATGCTGGCTGGCAAGATTCAGCATTACAACGTGGAGAAGCGATACCTCCACAAACAGGGACACATTGTATGGATTTTCTTGAGTGGATCGCTAGTGCATAATGCCAAGGGTGAACCGTTGTTTACTGCTCAGATTCAAGACATCACGCAGCGCAAGTTGGCAGAAGAGGAGAGAAAGGCATCGCAAGCGCGACTGGCTGGGATTTTAGATATTGCTGAGGATGCAATTATTTCCGTAAACGAAACTCAACAAATTACCTTATTTAACCAAGGGGCGGAAAAAATATTTGGCTATACCGCCAATGAGGTAATTGGTCAGTCCCTGGATTTGCTGTTGCCAAAGCGGGCTGCGATCGCTCACCGTCAGCATATTCGCAATTTTGACACTTCTGTGGGTACCGCCCGGAAGATGGGAGAGCGCAACGAGGTTTTTGGACAGCGTAAAAATGGTGTGGAGTTTCCAGCGGAAGCTTCCATTTCTAAGCTGGAATTAGCTGGGGAAAAAATATTTACCGTAATTTTACGAGACATCACCGAACGCAAGCGGGGGGAGGAAGCTTTATCCCAACTAGCCTCGATTGTTGAGTCCTCAGAGGATGCAATCGTGGGCAAAACACTAGATGGAATCATTACCAGCTGGAACTCAGGGGCTGAACGAATCTATGGCTATACCGCCCAAGAAGTCAAGGGACAGCCAATCTCGATTCTGTTGACACCCGACCGCTTCAATGAGATGCCGTCAATTTTGGCAAGAATCAAGCAGGGAGAACGCATCCCCCCTTATGAAACCGTGCGCCTTAAAAAAGACGGTAGCCAAATTGATGTTGCCATTACGATTTCTCCAATTAAGAATCGGGTGGGTCAGGTGACGGGTGCCTCAGCGATCGCTCGTGACATTAGCGATCGCCGCGCCATAGAACGCCTCAAAGATGAGTTTGTCTCTATCGTCAGTCACGAACTGCGGACGCCCCTAACCTCGATTCGCGGTGCCCTCGGCTTGCTGGCAGGGGGTCTGCTGACTGCTAAACCGGAAAAGGCTCAACGGATGCTGGAGATTGCCGTCTCGAATACCGACCGCTTAGTGCGCCTGATTAACGACATCCTCGATATTGAGCGCATCGAGTCGGGTCAGGTGGCGATGGAGAATCAGATTTGCGATGCGGCAACTCTAATGCTTCAGGCATCAGAGGTGATGCGGGCAATGGCTGACAAAGCTGGAGTCACCCTATCCGTGTCTCCCCTATCCGCCCAACTGTACGCCGATCCTGACCGGATCATCCAGACCCTGACGAACCTACTCAGCAATGCCATCAAATTCTCCCCTCCTAGCAGCAGCGTCTATCTCAGCGCCGAAATTCAGCAGACCAGGGAGCCGCTTGTAGAGACGCGATTTCCCGCTTCTGGAGTCGGGGAGGGTGGAACAGGGAAAGAATTTACCCCCTCACTTCCTCAACCTCTCACCCTCACAGTATTGTTCAAAGTGAAAGACCAGGGACGAGGGATTCCCGCACAGAAGCTGGAAAGCATCTTTAACCGATTCCAACAAGTTGATGCCTCTGACTCGCGCGATAAAGGTGGCACAGGTCTGGGGTTAGCAATCTGTCGCAGCATTGTGCAACAGCATGGAGGTCGTATCTGGGTCGAAAGTACGCTGAATGAAGGCAGTACCTTTTTCTTTACACTGCCCCTTTTGAGTGGTGAGACACGAATGCTGAATGCTGAGGATGAACGGGAGAATCTGTCTTTGGGAGATGTGACGACAGCCCAAGCCGAATACTCCCCTGTGGATACTCAGGACAGTGCCGTGCCCTTACCTTCGGATGCTGAGAATGCACTAGGTACGCCTCTCGTGCTGGTGTGCGATGATGAGCCTGCGGTCTGTGCTGTAGTCCAAACTTTATTAGAACAGCGCGGCTACCAAGTCAAGACGGCTTTCTCAGGTCAAGAAGCGGTAGAATTGGCGCTACAGGAGCAACCTGCGGTGATTCTGCTCGACCTGATTATGCCCGGTATGAACGGCTGGCAAACAATGGCGGTTTTGAAACAGCGACCCGATACAAGGGAAATTCCCATCGTCATTTTCAGCGTTTTATCCCCAGAGCAGAGTAATCTCCTCAAATCTTCTTTAGAGAATCAGACCTTAAGTAGCCTGCTAGATGGAAACCTTCTGCAAACCGATCTGGGTCAGTTGCAGCCGTCTGAGTCTTCAGATGCGATCGCTACCAATGCAATTGCAATGGAAAATGCAGCCAGTTCTAATATTGACAGCGTGGATTCTACAATCAACGACATTCTGCCTCAGGTATCGCTTCCACCAAACTCAGATGATGACAAGCCGCGCCCTCCTGATTTTACCGGCTGGGTTCGCAAACCCTTAAATGAAGCATCCTTATTTCAAGCGCTAGAGCAGTCGTTGCAACAGGCAAAGGTTGCTAGAGTTTTGCTGGTGGAAGACGACCTGGATCTGGCGCGGGTACTGATTGCTCGGTTTGAGCGCCACGGTTTGGAAACGATTCACGCGAAGAACGGACGCGAGGCAATTCAAAAATTAGCAAATATCAATCCCGATCTGCTAGTGCTGGATATCGTACTGCCGGAGTACGATGGTTTTGCTGTAGTAGACTGGCTGCGTCAGTGCAATCGCCTGCGCCAAATTCCAATCGTGGTATATTCTGCTAAGGATTTGAACAACGCCGAAAGAGAGCGGCTGCGGCTAGAACAAACCGAGTTTCTCACTAAAGGTCGGATTACTCCAGAACAATTTGAAGGGCGCATCATTGCCTTGCTGAATCGGATGGTTCCCAACAGGAAGGAAAACTGCAATGGTGACAACGAAGCGCATCCTGGTAATTGATGATGAAGAGGATATTCGGGAAGTGGCTCAGCTAAGCTTAGAAATGGTCGCCAGCTGGGACGTTATGACAGCGAGTTCCGGAAGGGAAGGGCTTGCCAAGGCTGAAGTTGAACCACTTGACGCCATCCTTCTAGATGTGATGATGCCCGACTGGGACGGTACAACGACTTTTCAACAGCTGCAAGCCAATCCAGTAACCCAGCACATCCCCGTGCTGTTGTTGACGGCTAAAATGCAGGCTGCTGACCAACGCCGTTTTGCTCAACTAGGAGTAAAGGCAGTAATTGCGAAACCTTTCGACCCGATGACTCTGGCAGATCAAGTTGCGAAGTCTTTAGGATGGGATATTTAACTGAGTTTTGCTACCAATCGACTGCAAACTCACCCCATCCCAAATTTGAGTGAAACCCAAAAGAATAGGGCGCAGTTGTGCGCCCTATTCTTGTTAAACAGTAAAATCAATTCGATGAAATGAGGTTAACTCAGCTCGTTCTAGGATAGATAGACCAGCTTCTTAGCTAAATCTTCTCTATACTCCCAGCGCTCTGCGAGTTTGCGGTCCCACTACTCCATCTGCACGTAAGCCATTTCTCGACTGAAAATTCCGGACTGCTCTTTGAGTCACCGAACCATAATATCCAGTCGGTGAAACCCCTAAAGCAGATTGAACTTGTCGAACAGCAGAACCTCTAGAGCCTAGGCGGAGAAAGGAACCGCCAACACCAGAACCAGGATTAGAACCAGAACCTGGTCTCGTGCTGATATAGTTAGCAGCAACATAACGGCCCGTAGAAAGCTTTGCATACCCGTTGCGATAAGCCACAACTGGTGCAAGTGCAGCTCCATTACGGACGCAGCTATGCACTCCGTAACGTGTGCTGGGACCGTAGCGAGCATTGAGACAACTGCCGTTTGTATTTACAAAATACTGTGCTGCGTTAGCTGGTTGGATCTCGCTGAGACCTCCGAACAAGAAAGCTACACCAAGTAAACCCAGCCAAGCTGAACTCGGTGGTTGCTTCCAGTTCAGCGAAAAGTCACGCAGAGTATACTCGATACCAGCTTCTGCCTCTTCATAGGTATTAGAAACATGAATGTAAGCAAGAGTTTCCATGATTTTTCTCCGTATGGTTGAGAAACACTTTGTGATGCTTCAGGATGGCTGCTGAGTTTTTCGGAAACATTTTTCGGAAACTCAGGTGATTTTTTATGAATTGTTGAGTTTCAGCCACATTAGAGGAACCTAATGTGCAATTTACTTTCTAAATGAGACGTTCAACTGTAGCCGTTCCAAAACATACAGACAATTCAGCAATACACAAATAATGTGAACTGACAGATGGCAATTCAATCAACGAGTCAAGTTCCAGAAATATCTGGTCTATCCCCGCTTTAGAATAAATCGTTTGCTCAGTTGTCCGATCGCTGTTTTCCCGCACTGACGCACCTTCAGAAAAGTTGCATCGATGCGAGATGGTAATGCTCGTGTCGGTCAGAACGCTTTGTCTATCTGGTTAATCAATACTGTAAGGCTTTAACTCCTCACAATAGTCAAACAATAAGGTAGACATTATCGCAATCTTAAAATCTTAATTTTTTATTCAGAAAAAAGTGAAGAAAAATAAGTTTTATTAAGAAGAAGTAAAGAAAAGGCGATCGCTTTGTCACCTCCCTTGGAAAATCAGGGTAGAAAGAGCGATCGCCTATAGAGAACCTGATAGTCTATCTAGAGAAGAAATCGGGTAGCACTTTCTCTTAGCACGTTCTTTGAAGATTCGTAACCATCAGTCGTCAAACCAAAGCTTTTAGAACCGTGAAATCTTCAAAGAACCGTTAAAAGGCTCAGAACGGAGCTGACGACCATTTCGCCAAACTTCTACTCCGCGTGGACTAATAAAATAAGAATAACTGCCGTTATCCGCTTGATACCGATCCTGCCCAACACGCCAAGCAGCAAGCTGCATCGAAGCGCTCGGTTGTTGCTTTAATTGCCCCATATAAAACAATTGACCATTTTCCCGACAAACTTTCACCAGAGAGCTTGCCGTCTCACCTTCAATCAAGGGGTTGCCGCATTGATTGAAAGTCGCAGCAACAGCATAAGTCGCTGGTGCCGGAGTCACTGCAATCGGTTGCAGTGGTTTGGGTGCGATCGCGCGCGGTACTGGAAGAGAGTTCCCTTGCTGACGACCCCCAGGATAAACATTTAGATTCGGGTATGTGGGGTTGTTGCCTCTCGTGTTTGCATTGTTGCGTACAGCCTGAGAGGCTGGAAGCGGTACAATGGGTTTCGGCGCAGCGGTTGCAATTTGCAGTGGTGGAATCCTGCCTGCGACTAAAGAAGGCAATCCGGTAGCTGGGTCAACCGCTAGACGACCATCAGGATGATATTCAAAGTGAAGATGAGGACCTGTACTATTGCCTGTCGAACCCATCTCAGCAATTACTTGACCCTGAGTAACTTGTTGACCCTTGCTTACCAAAAGACGACTATTGTGACCATACACTGTGTGGCTTCCGTCGGGATGCTGGATTTCTATTACATTGCCTAGTCCCCATCCCGAATCATCACGACCAGCTTTGATGACTGTACCCGATGCGGCAGCAACAATCGGAGTTCCAGTGCTATTAGCAATATCAATTCCTTCGTGATAAGTATTAAAGCCTTGAGTGAGATTCCCTTGAGTGGGCCATATTAAGCCAGAAGCAAGGGAGGGATGACCTTGAGTAGCGGAATAGTCTTTTGCTTGACTCAAGAGGCAGAAACTTGTCCCTAGCATGGTGGCGCATGAGATAACGCCAATTAAGCCATATTTACGGAATTGAGAAATAGCGAGTTGTTTCATTAGATCAGAGCCTGGAAGAAGAAGGGTCTAGGAAGCCTTTTTGTTATCTGTTGGCTTCAGCTTTGAGCTAGCTATATCAGGACAATCGCTATGTAGATTAGGGATACCCGTTTAAGGGGGACAGTAGAACCCCCTCCTCTTATCTTCAGAGGCAAACCTGCATCTCCCAATCCCTCCCGGCGACGGTGAGGGGCGCTCGGTTTGATAACCTACGCTGCTAGCGAGTCACTAAACCTGGCTGACAAGTAGTTATATTTTGTGCTGTTCGCTTGGAGTTGAGCTTTCGGACAGGTCTATAGATGAAGGAGCTTGCTATTTAGTTTAAGCGGATATTTTCTCTTAGAAGGGTTGCTTAGAAGTATGTTCCTTGTTTGGAGATAGATCCAAAAATGGTCAAAAGCATTAATAAATGGCTTAATTTGTGCAGATTCGCTTTAATTCAGGAATTAGCGCTTTTCATTTGAAGCGAATACGGCAGAATAGACCTCTTGCGTGAATCAGGCAGATTGGGAACGGAGCAGTTCAATATTAACGATCGCGGCAATGAGGTTGAAACGGAATCCAAATCGCCGACGACGATTGCGGTATTGTTCTCCCAGAATGCGGAAAATTTTCAACCGTCGATTGATGTGCTCCGCAATCACTCTCAATCGAGCCAAATGGCGATTGTGCTGACGCTCACTCTTATCTAATTGGCGTTTGGGTGGCTTTTTAGCAGGAATGCAACTATTAGTATGTAGTTTTGTCATCCCCTGATATCCTTTATCTGCCAAGCAGAGTTGCTCCGGCAGCAAGGGAATGGGATGGCGTTTAAACAGGCGAAAATCATGCACTTGTCCTTTGCCAAAGGCAGTACAGATAATTTGTCCATTCGCCTGGTTAACCACCACTTGTGCTTTCAAAGTATGCCGCTTTTTCTTGCCACTGTAATAGGCTCGTTGTTTTTTTTGGGGCGTTCAATCGGACTTTCAGTCACATCCACCACCACCACCTCCCAGAGGTAGGCATTTTGGTAAAGCTGATGCTTACCAGGTAGCCGAAACTTGCCGGAATCCATCAACAACCGTTCAACTTTTTGAATCAGTCGGCAGACCGCAGACTCACTCAGACCCCAACTACTGCCGATATGGAATTGGGTGCGGTACTCTCGCCAGTATTCCAGCACAACCAACAGTTGGTCTTCCACACTCAATTTACACTGTCCACCGCGCTTGCCGCGTCGATCCACGTGAGGTCGTAGCACCGCGACCATTTGCTCAAAGGTTTCAGGATGCACCCCACATCTACGTTTAAAGGCGCTTGGTTTGAGTTGTTTGAGTTGTTCGTAGGTCATACTGGCTTTCCCCCTTAACCTACTTTTACTCACACTCTCGCTATTCACGCAAGAAGTCTAATAACCTAACCTTCTAGCCTTCCTTCCCTAAGATGGCTATCCTTTACCCATCACTGCGGAAACAGAGTTTATTTTTTTTGTGTTCTGTAAAAAAGTTCAGATAGCTCCGATAGTGACAAAGGACTCTCTCAATCTGACACGCAAGCAGATGGGCATTATCCAACTTTAGTCTGCTCGTGCTGCCCTCCACTCTCCGACAGCTCAAACAGCCTGAGTGCAAAGAAGTGTTAGATATTTGGCTAATCCTTATTGAATAAATCTATCGGATT